>JAAVAY010000061.1 GCA_014803815.1 Allobaculum sp.
ATCCATTTTTTTACTTCCTATCTATCAATTTTTTAATATTCATCACGATCTTCTCGCCACTATTTGGAATATCTAATTTTTTTAAATTATTCATACAACATATAAATTAACTTCTCTTATATTAATCCATAACTCAATTAGTATTTCAACAATCCATGTCTAAACGGTACGTAATTTTGCTTAAATGGTAAAATCGTACCATTCCTAGTCCTAAGGTTTTTATACAATTAGTGCCGGTTAGTTTGAAATTAATTCTAATATGATTTTTTTAGCCCACTTTTATCCTATGAACTTCGCTCCATTTTTAATGTGAATTTCTTGATCGTTCTAAAATAAGACAAATTCAAGGAAGAAACGATAGATAGAAAAAGAGAAGAAAGAAAACCGGGAAAATTGCTTCTTACCAAAATTCAAAATTATGGAAGAATCAATTTTCCCAGTTTTGTTTTCAATTTACTTTCGATCGTAGCGAATATGCTCATACACATAGCCATTTTCCTCTACATGATCTAAAGGCGTAATGATGTATTGGGTTTCATCAAAGAAAGGAAAATATACATCCGCTAAAAAATTAGAGTCGATGTGGGTGAGATATAAGCTTTGTGCGTAAGGAAGGAGTGCTTGATAAAGTGATCTGCCTCCGATGACATAAATAGGGTCTTGATAGGATTCATAGGCTTTAAAGAAGGCTTCAAGACTATCAAAGACTTCAACTTGACTTGGATCTAGCGGTTTGGGCCAAGTCTGCGCTTTTTCTTGGAGTAAGGTCTCTTTCGAAGCGTGACTAATGACAATGTGCTTACGCCCTGGCAATAATCCAGGAAGGCTTTCAAAGGTTTTACGGCCCATCACCATGTGTTGATGAGCTGTTTGATTTTTAAAAAAACGCAAATCGCTGGGTAAGTCCCGCTTCCAAGGCATATCGCCCTGAAAGCCTAGTTCATGATTTTTGCCCGTCGCAGCAATCAAAATAAGGTTTTTCATTGCGCCACCGGCATGGAGATTTTTCCCATGTGCTGATAATTTTCTAGTTTAATATCTTTTAAGTCTTTCGAGTGATCAAAGTCATAAAAGTTTTTGATCTCTGGATTGAGCCAAAGTTTGGGAGCTGGATAGGATCCCTGCTCATGAAAGCGATGAAGTTGCTCTTCAATGCCTTCAATTTGGTTGACGTAAATATGGGCATCTTTAATCGACCAATCCAAAATCCCTGGTTTTAATCCACACACTTGCGCCACCATACAAAGCAAAACGGCATATTGGGTGACATTAAAGGGCAACCCCAAAGGCACATCGCATGAGCGCTGATGAACTAAGACATTAAGCTTGCCATCGGTAATGTCCCATTCGCTGCTCCAAACACAGCTTGGAAGGACAGCGGTATCCAACTCAGCATCTTGCCACAAGCTCATCACGCGTCGACGATCGTCAGGAGTCGTTTGAAGCGATTCAAGCAAGCGATCCATGAGGCCGTACTTTTTGACGATATACCCATAAGCCGTTCCGATGGTATGAGCCATGGCCGGATCAAAGCGACGCAAAATTTGGCCCGTATTGAGATCTTTCCAAAGCCCTTCTTCATCGATCTCCCACGCATCCCATATGTGGACGTTTCGCTCTTGGAGCCAGCGGACATCGTTGCTTTGAACTTGGTAAATCCAAAGCAATTCCAACACGGCTTGACGGATAAAGAGTTGTTTGGTGGTTAAAATGGGAAATTCCTCTCCGACATTGAGTTGAAAATGTGCCATCGGAAGTTTAAGGGTATCTACTCCCGTACGGTTAGAAACCCGTGTGCCATTTTTTAAAATGTCTTCACAAAGATGACAATAAATTTCATCCCAAGTGCTCACTTAAGCCACCTTTTGATCCAAGGTATCGGGATGATTGGCTAAGATGACATCGTTGATGTAATGGGCTAACGCGTCTTCATCATTGGTATAAGGACTTACAACATCCGCAATCGCTTTAATGCCAGGCAACGCATTTTGCATGGCTACCCCTGTACCCGCCAACGTTAACATCTCCGCATCGTTGTTTTCATCGCCAAAGGCTACGATGTTGTCGAGTTTTAAACCAAAGTGATCGCACACTTTTTGCACACCAAAACCTTTGTTGATATCGGGTTGAACGAATTCATACAATACGTCACTCGTAGAAAAGCTGGTGATTCCTGGCAAGTGAATGGTTTTAGCGATTTCATCGACTTTCGCTTGATCTTCGGGTTTAGAACGAATGATGAGCTTGTTGACATTGTTGTTATGCAAAAATTCTTCCAAATCCACAATGATTTCTTCTTCTCCATACAATTCAGCATTGGCTAAAGTCTCAGGAGTAGAGTAGTTGGTATAGCGTTTGTTTCCAATCATGGCCTCAAAGTGTAAATTGGGCATATCCTTGTAGTGTTCAATGATTTGCCAGATTAAATCGCCATTCATAATGGAATACACATCCTTTTCGCCACGACGTACGTCGTAAAGAACGCCTCCATTCATACCCACTAAGAAACTGATGGAATCTTCTAGACCCCAATCTTTCGCTAAAATGAGACCGCTTTCTACAGGACGACCGGAAACGACCCCAAATAAAATGCCATGATTTTTCAATTGGCGAATGGCTTCTTTGGTGGCTTCGGTCACCTTTTTTTCACTGTTTAAAAGCGTACCATCTAGGTCGGTGGCTACAAGGGTAACGGTTTGTGGTTTTTCTTTTGTCATCAAAAGTTCCTCCTACTTGTTTTGTTAGGTTGTTTTCTTTTTTAATGGAGGTCTGAAGACTTAGCCCCTTTTTCGAGGGCTAATTGGACAGACTCAAGAATCGCTTGGACTTGTTCTTGGGCGTTTCGATTTTCAATGAGGCCTTGGTCTAAAAGACTTGTCAATGGCTTTTTCCAATAGCCCTCGTTTAGAGCCATTTGAAACGAGATGGGATAGTTTAAGTCAAAGACGAATCCCAAAAATGAGATCCAGATATCTAGTCCTGATTGACGATCTTCTCGTCGAACGCATTGTCCTTTTTGAATGGCTTCATACACCTTAGAAGAGACTAAAGCTTGACGCGTTTTTTCTAAAGTTTGACCAGACGTAATAGCGGGATCTTCCGTGGCAGCCACGAAAAAGATATCCAATTTATCCGCATCGCGAACGATTTGATCGAGCGTGCGTTGTAAGCCTTGATGTTCTAAAGGAATTTCTAAAAGTCCATGAGCATAGACGGCTTGAATGATCAGCTCTTGATCTTCTTTGGATAGATCACTAAGAAAGCTTAGCTGATCGCGTAAAATTTGAGCACCTAACGCGGCGTGATTGACGCTTTTGACATCGTAAAAGGTGTGATAATTCTTTACTTGTTCAAAGCGACCGATGTCATGAAATAAGGCAGCTAAATGAGCCAATCGTCTTTCGTGATCGCTTAAAGGTAAGCTTTGCGCAATTTGATCGGCTTTTTCCACCACTCGCCACGTATGATTTATCTTTAAGGCAATTTGGGGATCGGTCAGATCATAGGTTTCGACATAGGCAGTAAATCGTTGTTCTTCCTGCATAAAGCTCCTTTCTAAAAGGTGCTTTGTAGTCAATCGTATCTCAAAATGAACCAATAACCAAATAACCAACTGTTTTTGGAGTTGAATCGAACGTCCTATCTTTAGTTTGACAATCTTTTAAGAGAAAAATGTCTTTATGCCCATTTTATTATTTTTCCAGCCACTTAAAAAAGAGTTTCCTTTTGGGAAACTCTTTGACTGTTCAATGGAAATTGTTGTAGAAAAAGCTAACCATTATTGCCATGTTTTGATAGAGAAGTCGGCTCCAGCGCTCAAATCTTCTTTGAGCAAGCCGCCAACACTAGCTTCAAAGTCTTCTGCTTCATCTGCATCTAGGCCTTCTACTTCGGTGACATTGCGAATATTGACATATACTTTTTGATCGGTGGTATATACCGCATGGAAGATGTTATTGCCCACTTCAGTTAACACTCCATTTTGATCGAAATCAAAGTAGAAAGTTTCTCCTTCGATATCATCGAGGCCAAGAACGACTTTGCCATCCAAATTATCCACTAAGGGAACTAAACCAGCTGCAGCCGCTTTATAGGTCGCCAAATCTTTGACTTCTAAACTCAATCGATATCCTTTGCGTTTTTTCTTTACACTATACGTATAAAGAGAGGAATTGTGAATGGGATCCACGGTTCGTGCTAGACCACAGTTGATGACGCTGTCGCGTAAATTGGTGGCTCCTAATGTTTCTTTGTCATAGGAAGGAGTAAAGACTTGGGTTACAGTGCCTTTAAATTGCTCATGAGTATCTGTAGTGGAAACGACAAGTCCTTTGTTATCCGCCTCACTATTGCCCATCGAAATTAAAACCCCTGTACCCGAGATAAATTCATCAATGGAATTGGCTAAATCGCTAAAATCGGCGATCAACACGTTGTCATTATTTATAGACATCCCATCCAAACGAGCCGTTTGATATAACAAATTGGCAGTAACAAAACTGGATTCACTTGCGGTTTGGTATTCGTAAATTTCTCCATCCCCTTCGCTTTCCAAAACTCCATTATGGGCTTCAACGGTATTTTGAAAAATATTCATCCAAGCTTCTTCTGCCTTTTCATCATCTTCTACATTGGCTAATAAAGTGTTAAGTAAGGCGTTATCGGTTTGGGCTTGGCTTGTAGCACTACTGGTGCTTGAGGCTTCACTTGATACTTCGCTAGAAGCTTCACTGGAAGTAGATGTCTTTTCACTCGTTGAGGAAGCTTTGCTCGCAGCCTTGCTGGTGGAAGACTCTTCACTGGTGATACTTGATTCCTTACTGCTTGTGCTTGAAGAGGTAGTGGTAGTAGAGCTCGAGCATCCAGCTAACAGCGCTGCACACATCAATAGCAACCCACTGCGTTTTAAAATAGGTTTCATTTCATTCCCTCTATTTTTCTTTCTTTTCTTCACTTTACAACAAATTTTCATGACCTAGCAGGAAAAAGGCTAGGGAAGACTTTCAAGGTAAGAATTTTTATAAAACTCAAGAAAATAAAAAAATGGTGAGCTAAAATTTAGCTCGCCATGTTTAGCTCAGGGCTACGTCTAAAGCCATCATAATGGAAAAACCTAAGGCAAAAAAGAGCGTGCCGATGTTGGAGTGATCGCCTTGGGACATCTCTGGAATTAACTCTTCTACAACGACATACACCATGGCTCCCGCGGCAAAGCTTAAAAAGTAAGGTAACCAGGGGGTTAAAAACTGTCCAGCCGCAATCATCAAAAACGCCCCAAGGGGTTCAACTACTCCTGAAAGCATTCCATACACAAAGGCTTTGCCTTTCGACATGCCTTCGGCGCGTAAAGGCATGGAAATAATGGCTCCTTCGGGAAAGTTTTGAATCGCAATTCCAAGGGCTAAAGCCAAAGCGCCCATAGCGGAAATGGTGGAGTTTCCCGATAACCAACCAGCGTATACGATTCCTACAGCCATTCCTTCAGGCAGATTGTGAAGCGTCACCGCCAACATCAACATCGTGGTCTTGGGAAGGTGACTTTTAAATCCTTCGGCTTGCTCACTATTCATGTGCATATGGGGAATGGTTTGATCTAAAAGAAGTAAAAATAAAATTCCAATCCAAAAACCCACTACAGCCGGAATAAAAGCCCAAATTCCCATCTCTTGACTTTGTTCCATGGATGGAATCAAAAGGCTCCACACCGAAGCGGCGATCATCACCCCCGCGGCAAAGCCTGTAAGAGCGCGTTGCACTATCGGATGAACCTTATTTTTCATAAAAAATACACAAGCCGATCCTAGAGTCGTCCCTAGAAAGCGAATAAGGATCCCTTGTAAAACTTGCAGTGACATGATTTCTTTCCTCCTAATTTTCACCTTACCGAACTTTTCGAAAAGAAGGAAAATGAACGCTCACCATTACATAATTTCTCTCTCCTTACCAAAAAAGAAAGATATGGAAAGAATTGGAATTGCGTTTCTTTTTTATTTATTATTATCGTTTTTTCTTAGTTTTAGATGAAAAGATAGTTTTTATCACTTGATATTGGAAAAGGAGAGATAAAGGAGTCAAAGCTGGTGACATACTCCCGCCGCCTAAGAGGCGAAAGGATGTTACTGAGCTTATGGAAGAACAACGCCATAGCTTTTACTATGGACGCAAGCGTGTTTAGAGCTTTGGATCCTTTCGTTTTCAGAAAAAGAAGTTCCTTTTGGTTTTGATTTCGCGCCTATCTGAAGGAAAAGGATGCTATTTTAACCAGATTGATCAAGATTTTCAAAAATTGATCCCAAATGCATTTTCTTACGCCAATGAAACCACAAAAAAAGAGCGTTCTTGATCACAAAGAGCGCTCTTTTCATTTTTTATTGTTGAATTGGAGTAATTGAATCTAAATTTTGAAGCATCCATTCATATGTCATCGTTGAAACTTCTCGCATGATATTTTGGGCATTGGACGTGCTGCGTAAATTGGTGGATAACAAGCTGATGACATAGCTTCCTTTAGGAGTCCAAACAATTACCGTATCGTTTTCCGTATCGCTCAACCAGCCTGGCTTATTGCCAGCCGCTACATCACTTGGCAGTCCCCGGCGCAAACGACCTGCGATGGATTGATGTTGAATGAGTTCTTTCATGGCTTCACTGTTTTTCAGCTTCCCTTTTTCAATGTCTTCAAGAATCTTTCCACAATCTTTTACGCTCGTATAGTTGCCATAGGGTACCCCTTCCATGCGTGTTTGAGTATAGCCGTGCTTTTCATTCCACGCATCAAGCACTTCAATGCCCTTGGCATAATCCCCTTCACCAAGCACGACCACCAAATAGGTCCAAGCTTCATTGGAACTCACGGAAATCATGGAATACAAATTGGAATCGATGACCTCCTTCCCTGCATATTGGCAAGCGGCATCGTAATTTTCATAAATCGCTCCCATGACGAAAAGCTTCATTACACTAGCGGATTGTTGTGA
>JAAVAY010000062.1 GCA_014803815.1 Allobaculum sp.
TAGGCTGGAGATGGAAGCTTAGTTATAAGTGACGTTGAGCAGGACTAATCGGCCGAAAGCTTAATGTAAGTTTTATGGAAAGTGAAGTTAAGAACTGGAGTTATGGCTTATATTGACGTTTGTTTTTGAGAGATTCATGGAATGTACAGTGACGATGGCTAGCAGGAGATACCTATATCCATCTCGAACATAGAAGTCAAGCTGCTAAACGCCGACGATAGCCGCAAGGCAAAAATAGGAAGTTGCTGGACATAGAAAAACCTCATATCTGATTGCGTAAGAGCTTTGCGTGTTGGATATGAGGTTTTTTGTTTAGGGAGTTTTCTTAGGATTCCTATTGTCCATTCGCAAATTCGCCTAGAGTTTGTTAGGCTTAATAAGCAGAGCTTTTTGGTGTTTGTATTGAAAATTTGGTAAAATTCCAAGCAAAACACCTCGAAAAAAAGAAAGGAGGACGGGTTTCCTTTCACAATCTGAGTGAAGTTTGAACCCAATACGTGATGGACGATCAATCAAACTATGATCTTTATCCTTTAGAAGATAAGGAAGAACTAGATGTAGAGCGGGAAGCGCTACGGTCTCAGATTATGGAGGCTTTTGCTGACCACACCGAAGAAGGAATTCCAGCCTTATTGAAGACCTATCATCAAAAATATGGGTCGGATTTGTTTTGGCAGCTGTCCTCTTTCGATTTAGCCGAATTGCATCAAGATTATAAGACCATGGCTAAGATTTTGCCTTTGATGCGGGAAGAAGAGATTAGCCCTGTTATTCTTCAAGTCAATACGGCGCGTTATTTTTATACCAAAGGCGACTTTGAAGGAGCTATGGAAGAACTTAAACTCGTTATGAAGTCCGAGTTAGAGGATAATGAAGAAGCTCTCATGTATTTAAACATGCGTGGAGTCGTGGCCTTTGCTTTAGAAGACTACGATGAAGCCGTTCGTTGTTTAGAGGATATGCTTTTAGATATTCATGACGATCAGGCTTTGGCGATGGCGGGCTTTTCTTACTTGCATTTAGGCCACGTCGAACGAGCTCGCGAATATTTATTGCCCTTCACCACGAAAAATCACTCTCTTTGTTCGATGTGGCTTTTTGAATTTGCCATTGCCTTTGATCAATTGGAGCTTTTGAAAGATCCTAATTTCCCTCCCGAAATTTATAAACAAATCGAAGATGGAAGTTTTGGTTTTTTGTCTTCAAAATACCCTCTTGAACAATTGGAAGAGCTAATCAATCGTTATAGCGGCTTTTTTCTTCCGATTTTAGAAAAACTAGCTAAACAACATCCAGAATCGGAACTGCTCGCTTATTTTACTGGTCAAGCAGCCTTGATGATTCTCGATATTCACGCGGCTCGTAAATGGTTTCGTAAGGTATTGACGTTGCCTCCTGGTCAAGATACTTGGATGAATGAGGATCATCAAAAATACTCCAAGCTCTTTTTGAAGCTGATTTGTTTGGATCATTTAAACTATTCGCCTGCAGTGGAAAGTCGCTATTGTCGAGAGTTTTGGATATGGGCGGATGAACATCATGAGGAATCTTCCATTATTGATTTAATTCGCTTTTGCGGGATGTCGGATTCTTCTCACAATGTGATTAAACGTATGCTTAATGAAGATCAAATGCCTGTTCCTAGCAATTTAATGGAAGCTCAACGGCTTCACACTGGCCTTCTATGGTACTACTTTCGCGTTGAGGATCCTCTTTCGGCTTTAGAACAAGCCCAATATTTGTATAAACATCAAATGATCAACGATGCCTTTACTCTTTGGATCATTGCTTGGGTCTTCTTTTATTGTGAGAAAGATTCTTTTATGGTCAATAATAATCCCAACAAATACGACTCATTAGAAGCTTTTATTATAGATCAATTGATCGCTTTGGAATACGACTTGCGTAATGAAGACGATGATCATGCTTTTGCGCGTTTGCGCAACTTGGAATCCCTTCATAGCGCAGAGGATTCAGAGGATTGGGATCTTTTTGATAGCTTTTTACCCATTGTTCAAATAAACCTAGAAGATCGACCAGCTCTTCAAAAATACATTCGTCATTTGATGAAATTGTTTCCAAGGAAACAAAATTCTTAATAAAAAGAAGAGGATATGTGATGTCTCTTTCTTCTCCTCTAGAAAAGCCCACTTCCAAATCCTCTGCGCGTCAAAACTTCTTGGAATGGCTTTTCTTTTTTGTGATTGTATTGGGTTTGTGGCAATTTGCTGCTTGGTCTATTCAAAATGCCTTGATTTGTCCTACTCCTTGGCAAGTATTTCAAGCTATGATTGAGCAGTTGCACTCCCCAACGTTTTGGCCAGCCATTGGAACTACGATTGTGCGCGCACTTTTTTCCCTTGGTTTTTCCTTTGCGATCGCTTTACCGATCTCCTTTTTAGGGGCTTTTTACCCTTGGTGGGGCGGTTTTTTTAATCGTTTGGTTTCGATCTTTCAAACAGTTCCCAATGTGTGTTATATCGTTTTATTGCTTTTTTGGACGAGTCGTGAACAAACGGTCATTTTAACAGGATTCTTTTTGTTGTTTCCTTTGTTGTATCGCAGCCTATACGAAGCGCTTTGCGCTATTCAAGAACAATGGAAGGCGGTGTGGACGTTGTATCCTCAACCTAAGTTCATCTTAATGGAAAAGATTTGTTTTCCTTTGCTTCGCTTTCCTTTATTAGCGGCGATTAAGAGTGCTTCTTCTCTTTCCTTTAAAGTGTGTGTGACCAGTGAAATTTTAACGGGATTGATGATTGGCATTGGCAAACGCATGCAAATGGCTCGTTTGAATTTGGATTTAGCTGGAGTCGTAGGGTGGAGTATTTGGTTAGTGATCTTGGTCTTTGCTTTTGAAAAGCTTTGGAGCTTTTTTATCGATCGCTTCTTACGCGATTGACGGAGGGTTTTATGCTTGTTTCCATTCTTGTCCCTATGTACAACACCTCAAAATATCTCGATCGTTGTATGAAAAGTCTTTTAAACCAAACGTATTCCAATTTAGAAGTGGTGCTCATCAATGATGGCAGTACCGATGACTCCTTAGAAAAAGCCAAAGCTTGGCAAGCCCAAGATCATCGCATTCAAATTTATTCTTACCCCAATGGCGGAATTTCAAAAACGCGCAATCGGGCTTTGGAAAATGCCCAGGGAGATTTTGTTACGTTTGTGGATAGCGATGATTTTTTGGATACACGCATGGTAGAAGCCTTGGTAAAGGAAGCTCAAGAAAAAGACTTAGATGTAGTGCAATGCGGCTTTGTTATGGATTTTGGCCCTTTTCCTTTTTATCGGCTGGCTTCGGGCCATAAAACGTTTGATACCGTTGAAGCCATGCATATGTTGGCTAAAGAGAAATACTTGAACAATTATCCTTGGGGAAAACTGTATAAGAAAAGCTGCTTTCAAGATGTACGTTTTCCAGAAAACATGAAGGGCTTTGAAGACACCTGCACCGTCTTTCGAGCCTTAGCCAATGGAAAACGAATTGGCACCATACCCAATCGCTACTATCACTATGCCCAACGCATGGGATCTTTGACCAATTGTATGAGTCTACCAACGGTCTACTTGATGCGTGATGCTTATGAATATCAAGAAAAGCGTATGCATGAGCTTTTTCCACAAGAAAATTTTTCCTTTGATATGCAGTATTACAACGTCGATATGGTCATCATTTATACGTTGATTTTGTTTTGCCATCGCAAAGATGATCCAAAATTTATTGGAGCGAAGATCGATTGGAAAAAACTTCCCTTTTATCCAATTTATTATTTGGCTTACTATGCGTGGTTGGGATTGGCTATTTTAAAACTTTCTCCCCGTATTTTAAAACCAAATGGACAGAACGATACCCATTTATCCGCCGAGCAACAGGCAAGACTTGAAGCCAGTTTAATTGAGGATGCATCGGAGCAAAAAGATTTAGAAGAGGAACTAGAAGACTTTGAAATGCTTGAAGAAGTTTAAAATTCGGCGTAATTTGGTAGCCTGAGAAAGGCCTGGCAAATTGCGCCCTCTTTTTTAGTCAGAGCCAATCCTGTAAGGTAGAATTTGAGTCAAATAAAAAATCGACTTTATAACAAACAAGGAAATTCCTTTTCTTATTAAGGGAGATTTCTTGAATTAGATTGGAGAAATTAAAATGGCATTTGAATCTCTTTCTGAAAAGCTCTCTCAAGCCTTTAAAAATATTACCGGCAAAGGGAAGCTAACAGAATCCAACATGAATGACATGCTTAAAGAAGTGCGTATTTCTCTTCTTGAAGCGGATGTCAATTACCAAGTGGTAAAAGATTTTATCGCCAACATCAAAGAAAAAGCCTTAGGTGAAAAAGTCTTAAACTCTTTAAACCCAAGCCAAATGGTTGTCAAAATCGTTCGCGATGAATTAGAACAGCTTTTAGGTCCTGATCAAGCAACGTTAACTATGAATCCAGATGGAATTACTTCGGTGATGATGGTTGGTTTGCAAGGAACTGGTAAAACCACAGCGGCGGCTAAGATCGCACGGTTTGCTAAAACCAAGCTGAATAAAAAAGTTCTCTTAGCTGCATGTGATGTGGTGCGTCCAGCCGCCATTGAACAGCTCAAGACGCTTGGCCAAGCCATTGGAGTTGAAGTCTTCTCTCTAGGAGCCTCTACACCCGCTGTGTATACAGCTAAGTGTGCGAAGGAATATGCCAAAGAACATGGTTATGATCTCATTATCTTCGATACGGCTGGTCGTTTACACATTGACGAAGCGTTAATGGATGAGCTTTCCGATATGAAAGCGGAAGTCCAACCTCAAGATATCCTTTTAACCGTCGATGCCATGACGGGTCAAGATATCGTTACCGTAGCCAAAGAATTCAACGATCGCTTAGACGTAACGGGTTTAGTGGTCACTAAAATGGATGGCGATGCGCGTGGTGGTGGCTTGCTTTCGGTACGCTCGATTACAAGCGTTCCTGTGATTTTTGTGTCCAATGGCGAAAAAGTAGACGACTTAGAAGAATTCCACCCCGACCGCATGGCCGATCGTATTTTGGGCATGGGTGATATCCTTTCCTTAATTGAACAAGCCCAAGATAAACTTGATCAAGAAGCCGCTATGGAATCCGCTGAACGGATGATGGCAGGAATCTTTACCTTCAATGATCTGCTTTCTCAATTTGAGCAAATGGGCAAATTGGGATCCATGTCTGGACTTTTAAGCAAGATGCCTGGGTTGAACAAATTGGCTCCACAAGTGGACGATGAAAAAATGAATGAGGAAATCAAGCATGCTAAAGCCCTCATTCAATCTATGACCCCTTATGAACGCGAACATCCTGAGGTACTCAAAAGCAGTCGCAAACAGCGCATTGCTAAAGGAGCGGGATTAAAAGTCGCTGATGTCAATCGCCTGCTTCAACAACAGCAACAGATGCAAAAAGTCAGCCAAATGATGTCTGGTGGCGGTCTTGGTGCCTTTGGAAATCTCATGAATGGTATGGGCATGGGTGGCTTTGGGGGCGGAAATCCCTTTGCTGCGATGCAACGTGGAGGCATGCCTAATTCTTCTAAACACTCGGGATCCAAAAAACAAAAAAAGGGTGCGAAGAAGAAAAAGAAAAAATAGGCCATGTCAAATCCAAATCAACACACAATTTTCGCTTGGATCAAGGCGCTCTTTAAGCGAAATTTTTCTCGCCAAACCTCTTTACAAGATTTGGCTAACCGCTATTTGGAGGAATTGTGTTCCAAGAAATTCATTTACACCTTTCAAGAAAAGGGCAAAAAGCCCTTTACGGTTCTAATCTCTTTTGATCCCAATGCCTTTTGCCATTTGTTTTCCATTGGTTCGATTGTCAAAGACAGCACTCCAGACATAGACCAATTTAGTGGAAAAAAAGGCTGGCAAAACATTCAAGACGGTACTATTACCTTCAAACTGCTTAAACAAATCAATCCTTCTGGTCTTTCTTACTATGCCAACGAATACGATATGTTTGATCAAATGGTGGAAACTTTAAAGGAGCCACAAGCGGTGAAATACGATCCCACCAAAGTTTCTCACAGCAAGTTAGCTGCCGACATCATTTTGTTTAAGACCTTCGGCAACCGCACCATTCACATCTGCTTATCCAAAGAACCAAACTCCACCCGCTGGTTTGCGAGAAGCTATTTTGTGCGCAAAAACGACGAAGACAAGCTCTATCCTAGCCAATACATCGCCAATATGACTCCTCTTTTGGTAAAGGTGTCAAGCAAAAATGCTTGACAGTGCTTGACTCAAATCATTCAAAACGGTACTATGATCAGGCGTTGAACCCAATCAACGCCAATCCAAGGGGTTTTGGCTTAAAACATGAATGGTAACAGCCTAAAAAAGGCCAAAATCCTCTTCCCTACCTAAGTAGGAATTCTCTTAAACTACACACGGGAGCTCCCGTTTGAAAGGAAACTGATCATGGTAAAACTTAGATTACGTAGAATGGGTAAAAAGGGTCAACCTTTCTACCGTATTGTAGCCGCTGATTCAAGAAGCCCACGCGATGGTCGCTTTATTGAAGAAATCGGTACTTACAATCCAATTAAAGCCGATGCGCCTGTTGAATTGAATAAAGAAGCTGCTTTGAAATGGCTTGCTGCTGGTGCTCAACCTACGGAAACGGTTCGTTCGATTCTTTCTAAACAAGGCGTTATGAAAGCATTCCACGAATCCAAAATGAGCAAATAGGCTGTAGGCTTATACATGGTTGATTTTGAAAAAACCTTGCGCGATTTGTGCCTTCCTTTGTGCGAACATCCCGAATCCTTAACGGTCAAAACGCTGAATTCGGTCAATGAACGGGAATTGTTGTTGTGCGTCTATGCCGATAACAAAGACATCGCTCGTTTAATCGGTCGCAAGGGATCCATTGCGAGTTCCTTACGCTCCATGATGAGTGTAGCCGCTCGCGATGAACACAAACGCATGATTGTTAATTTTGAGGCCTACTAAAGATCGTAGAGGTATTTCAGGCTGCAGGAGAAATTCTGCAGCCTTTCGTGTATTTTGGCCAAAGAAAAAAATTGATCTTAAAATGCGAGACAATAAATGAAGGGAAACATCTTANAAGGATTTATTTTCCCTAAGATAAAACCTTAAAGGAGCATACTATGATTCGCATTGCACAAATTATCAATACGCGTGGACTCAAAGGCGAGTGTAAACTTCGACTGTTTACCGATCAAGATGACATTCGCTTTCAAAAAGGAAACCACCTATACACAGAGGATGGCAAAAAGCTCACTGTTGAGCGCTATTCCTTATATAAAGGCTTTGGGTATGCTTTTTTCAAAGAGATTTCCTCTATTGAAGAAGCGGAAAAACTCAAAGGCCAAATTTTGGGATTGCCCAAAGAAGAATTAACTGACTTAGAAGACGATGAATTTTATTATCACGAATTGATGGGTTGCCATGTCTACAACGAACAAGGCGAAGATACTGGAGAAGTAGTAGCCATTTTGGAAACAGGGGCTAACTTAGTGTTGCGGGTGCAAGACAAAGAGAAACAATACTTATTGCCTTTTGTGGAAGCCTTTGTACTCGACGTCGATGTCGTCAATAAAACGATCACCATCAAGGAACAAGAAGGGCTACGATGAAAATTACAATCTTAACCCTTTTTCCCGAATATTTTCAAGGCATGCTTTCTACCTCGATTTTGTCTAGAGGATTAGCCAAGGGGCTTTTTGAAGTGGAACTCGTGAATTTCCGCGATTATACCCTCTCTAAGCATCACAATGTTGACGATACCCCCTATGGAGGGGGAGCGGGCATGGTGTTGATGTGTCAACCCATTCTAGATGCCCTCAAAGCGATCAAAACCCCAAACAGTGTGGTAGCCCTTTTATCGCCACAAGGAGAACCGTTCACCCACCAAAAAGCCCTCGAACTTTCTAAACTCGACCACTTGATTTTAATTTGTGGCCATTATGAGGGCTTTGATGAACGCATTCGACAGGCATGTGATCTACAAATCTCGCTTGGCGATTTTGTGTTGACGGGGGGAGAGCCCGCTGCCGCGGCGATTTGTGATGCTGTTTTGCGCTTGGTGGATGGTGTCATTAAACAGGATTCGAGTGAAGACGATTCCTTTGCCCAAGGGCTATTGGAGTATCCCCAATACACCAAACCCTATGAGTATGAAGGTCAAAAAGTTCCAGATATCTTGTTATCGGGCCATCATGCCAATATTCAAAAATGGCGGCGAGAACAAGCCCTTCTCAATACTTTGCACCATCGCCCTGATTTATTGAAAAAGGCCTCGTTGAGTGCGGCAGATGAAGCATTTTTGGCCAAAGTCCGGCAGGAAGAAAGCCTAAATTAACCGTTTAGAGTTGTTTGATGCTCGAAAACGTTTAAGGTATAGACATGAGTAAACCTAAGAAATCCGTGTCATCTCCCTCCAAAAAAGCCAAATCATCTAAGAAAACTTCATCTCGCCCCACTTCTCGTCCTTCTTCCCACAAGAAGAAGCCGATTTCATCGACTAAGTCAACTAAAAAAACTCCCAATCGAGAGTCTAAAAAACCATCCTCTGTTTCTAAAAAAACGACGAAGAAAAAGGCCCAACCCCGATTGCGCACCAACCGCCTTGTTTTGGTAACGCTGATCGTCTTTTTGATGGGTGGCGGTTTAGGGTATATGCTCTATCGCTATGGTCCAGAATTGTTGCCAGTGATTGAACAAATCGTTAATAACGAAAAAACAAACCAGCTGGCCACAGTAAGCCATGCTGCCGAAGTCCAACAAATTAAAAGGCAAAACGTTTTGGATGAGGTGGACGTTTCGGGCTTTTCCGACAATGAATTGCGGCAATGTTTTTATTCGGCTGATATTGATGACACCATTTTGACCCGTCTACAAAATATGGGATATACCAATCAAATTCCCACCAGTTCCTTAAAATATGTACGCGTACTGTACTATGATTATGAAAACCGCCCTACCATTGGCGAACTCGTAGTCAATGCCGAAATGGCTAAACCGGTGGAAAATGTCTTTTTTGATTTGTTCTTACATAAGTATCAAATCGCTCGCATGATTTTACCCGATGCCTATGGCACCCGTATTTCCGAATCCTATGCGGACAACAACACCGTCGCCTTGTGTTTTGGCTTGACGGAGGATAACCGTGGTTCAGTGCAAGCCCAAGGCTATGGCATCGACTTGAATCCCCTTCAAAATCCTTTGATCAAAGACAATGGCTCGTCATTTTCCGTTTTTCCCATGGAAGGACAGCTCTATCTCGATCGCAGCGTCAATTCTCCTCATTTCATTTACCAAGACGACTATGCGGTGAAAGCCTTTAAAAAAGAGGGGTTTATTTGGACTGGTAATATTGAAGGTATCAATAACTACAAGCACTTTGAATATTCCAAAGCGGACTTACCTGCTTTACCTCACCCCATCAAACACGATGAGAACTCCGAAAATGGAGAAAAGAAAAGCGAGAATGAAAATTCTCAAAGCGATATTTCCCAAGAAAGTCAGGAACAAGAAAGCGATGATCATGAAGATCATTCGGCCACTTCACTCGAATCAAAAGAGGATCAAGATCTGGCTTTAGAAGAAAACCAAGATTCTCAAGATTTGGTTGAGCCCTCTCAAGAGGAAAGTCTTTTTGAAGAACCTTTTGAGGAAGAATCCATAGAAAAGCTCTTAGAACCTTAAGGAAAGTCCATCTATCTAAGATGGGCTTTTTACGCCATAAAGGTCCTTTTTAGCTTGGTTTTAAAAAATCGATATGCTAGAATCATTCAGGATCTGCGGGTTCCGCTGGCGATAGGCTATGAATCGTGAGAAGCAGCATAAAAAGGAGATCAGCATGAATTTAAATTTAGTAAACGAAATTGGTAAAAGCCAACTTCGCAAAGACCTCCCTGATTTCCGCTCTGGTACCACTGTTCGCGTACACGTACGCATCAAAGAAGGCGACAAGAGCAGAGTTCAGGTTTTTGAAGGCGTAGTCACCGAACGAAAAGGTGGCGGCATTGGTGAAACCTTCACCGTCCGTAAAATTTCCAACGGTGTTGGGGTAGAACGTAAGTTCCCTCTTCATTCTCCCATCATCGATAAGATCGAAGTGGTTCGTCACGGTAAAGTTCGC
>JAAVAY010000063.1 GCA_014803815.1 Allobaculum sp.
GAATGTACAGTGACGATGGCTAGCAGGTCATACCTATACCCATCTCGAACATAGAAGTCAAGCTGCTAAACGCCGACGATAGCCGCAAGGCAAAAATAGGAAGTTGCTGGACAAGAAAAGCCTTCTATCCAACATTTAGTTGGATAGAAGGCTTTTCTATTGATTTTCCGATTCCACAAGTGGTGCTATTCCATTTTCTAAAATTTCCATTACTGCTAAAGTCTCTTCAGGACGAATTTTTAAAGATTGACCTAAAATGATGGCGTTGTAGAAATCATCGTAAACGCGCGAATAGTCTCCTACTTCGCTTACGATTGTAGTTGGTTCTTCATCGCGTAACATCAACACTCCATAATCTTCTTGGCGATCGATGCCAAATCCAGGCGTATTTGGCATTTCAAAACGCTTTAAGAACTCTTCTTGACGATCTTCGGTCTGTTTGACAAAGCTGCCATTACGACCTGTAATCACAAAGCGTGGTCTTTTATTGACTCGATAATAGCTACTTTTCACTGAGACTTTAAGAGGCCCATAAAATAAATCCACATCAAAGTAGTCATTCATCCGCCCTTTGCCATTGAGTTGACGGACATCATAAACGACTCGATCTGGTTTTCCAAATATACTGATAACTTGATCAAAGGTATGAGAACCATGTCCATATAAGAAAGAATTTTCTTTGGAAAATTCTTGTGTTTGGTCTGGAACTTCTGGCCGGTCATAATCATAGCTCATTTCGATTTCTAAAAGATCTCCTAATTTCCCTTCTTCAATCACTTTTTTGGTAGTGAGAAAATCGCTATCGTATCTGCGGTTTTGGTAACAAGCCAATAACACTCCCTTTTCTTGAGCAAGATTAAAAAGTTCTTGAGCTTGATCAAGCGTTTGCACAAAAGGTTTATCCACTAAAACGTTTTTTCCAGCTTCTAAAGCTTTTTTCGCTAAAGAATAATGAGAACTTACTGGAGTCGAAATGTCGATTAAATCAATTCCAGGATCGTTTAAAATTGAATCTAAATCATCTGTATAGCGAACGCCTTTAATTTTTTCCCAAGGTCCTTTAGTGTTTAAATGACGGGCATAGATGGCTTTTAAATCCAAAGTCTCGGGCCGATTGAGAATAAAAGGAATGTGGTATCGATTTCCGCCCTTTCCATTTCCAATAACCGCAATGTTGAGTTTTCGCATATCTATCTCTTTCTATTGTTCATTTTAGGAACTTTTTGCTTTTTAATTCTAATATTTTCTTCAAAAAAACATGTGAACAGTAAAGTAGGCTTTAGATTATTTAGACTTTTCTCTATTTCCCCTTGTGCTTCTTGGAATACTTCAGTATACTGTTCAAGTAATCCCCGAAAGGAAAAAACTAAATAAATTATGCCGGTATAGTATAATGGTAATACACGTCCATGGTAAGGATGAGCTCGTGGTTCAATTCCGCGTACCGGCACCATTTTTGATCCATATCCTGAACCAATTTGGTTCAGTTTTTTTTTGCTCTTTTGAATTGCATTTCTCTTTTTTGAGAGAAGTGTAGGCCTCGAATAAATTTCAAAGATAATTGCTGGAGTCTATTTTTTAATTTTTTCGCGCTGCTTAGGCTTACTATTGATCTTAATGAATATTTCTTTTTAGCGATTTGTTCATCTTCTTACTAATCCATCTTCTAGGATTTCTCTCCTTTCTTTTTTGTTTTCAATCTTTTCTTTATAAAGCGAGTCTTTTTTGTGAGTAAGAGATTAATCAAATAAAAATCCTAGGTATTTTTAGCCTTTTTTAAATTGTCTATACAATTTTAATGTCAAGGATCTAGGGGCTTTGGTATGATGAGAAAAAGGAGTTTGTTTTATGAAAACAGTTACTAAAAAGGATATTGTTGCTTATGTTTCTAGGGAACTTTCTCTTNCCCAAAAAGTAGCCAATGAGTATTTTTGTACTTTTTTAAAAGAGATCCAAGACCAGTTGGCTCAGGGAAATAATGTAGATATTACGAACTTTGGAAAATTTGTTGTCAAAGAGCGTTGCGAGCGAGAAGGAATCAATCCAGCCACGAAAGAGAAGATTACGATCCCAGCCAGTAAAACGGTCAAATTTACTCCTAAGCGGGCCTTAAAAGTAGCGGTGAATTCTCCAAAAGAAGCGTCCGAAGATTTTGAATCCTAAGTCGGTATAGCTATCCGTGCCTATCTTTGCTCATGGTAAACTGAAAGTATCTTCTATTCCTTATAGGGAAGATCATCAAAAGAAAAGGATCAACGATCGTCAGCCTTCTCCACTTAAACTTTGATAAATTTTGAAGTGGAGGTTTGGTTTAAGTTTATTAGACTCAGAGAATTGGTTTTTAGGATGCATTAGTGATGACATATTTGGATGGACTAGTGCTCCTTCTAAAACCATGATATCTTCTCATCGCTGTCGAATNAAACAAAATACCAGTAAGTAAGACCTTGTAAAAAGCCAATACATTTTTTCTCAGGTAAAGTCGGATCTTTTAAGTGGTAATGACTTAAAAGTCCACACTATCCAAATGGGTTTTAACTGATACAGCTGATAAAAGGAAAACAACCTGAAAAGAGGATTCCTACAGGTTAAGTGGCTCAGTGGCTTTCCCAAGTTTGATCAGGTTCTCTGTATTTGATCAGGTTCTCTATAAAGGAAAGGAATACTTCATCAAGAGGAGAAAAAGCTCAATAAACTGTGAGCTTATGGATATTGCTGGGGTGAAGCAGGGTTTTGAAAATCCGAAGTGTTCTAAGTTAAAAGAGATGATTCGGATATCTGCAAAAAAAGCATTTTAACCGAAAGGAGGTTAGGCCAATTCCTTCCACCACTTGTTAAAGTGGGGGTATCCTTGGCCAATGTTTGATGAATCAGCCTGTTTATGTTATTGGCCATAAGCGACCGGATACCGATTCTATTTGTGCGGCGATCACTCTTGCAGCGCTAAAACAAAAGCTTGGGGAAAATGTCGTGCCAGCTCGTCTTGGCCATTTAAATCCAGAAACCAAATATATTTTAAAAAAAGTAGGCGTTCCAGCGCCTATCCGTTTAACTACAGCCAAAAATTCTTTAGAAGAAATTGAAATTGATGAAGCGGTTCTCATCAATCGCGCCGATACTTTGCGCTATGGATGGGATTTGATGCTTGAAAACAATACCAAAACGATCTATGTCTTAAACGATGATGGCGATTTTGCTGGAATGGTTACTCTTGCTGACATTTCTAAAGTTCAAATGCAAGATCTCAACATCACACGGAATTTGTTAAAAGACACTCCCGATGAAAACCTCCGTGATGTGGTACATGGGAAAATTCTTTATAAGGGTAATCGTCAAAAAAGTGGAGATGTTCGAATTTCCGATAAAAAGATGATGGATCGTGATTTAACTGGGGCCATCATGGTTCTCAACGATCATGAAGATGACATGATTAAAGCGATGGCAAAAGGCGCTTCTGTCATTATTATTGCTGAAAATTTTGTTCCCAATGATTACATCTTTGCGATGGCCAAAACCATGGGAGTTACCCTTATCAGTACGCCCTATAACTTAATGAAAATCATTCAGATGATCTATCGCGCGATTCCTGTAGAATTCATCATGACTCCTCGGGACAAAGCGGTGGAATTCCATCCTACAGAATATTTAGAAGATGTTGAAAAGAAAATGTTGATGACACGTCACTCTTCTTATCCCGTAGTCGAAGGCAAGAAGATTGTAGGAGCCGTGGCGCGCTATCACTTGTTAAAGGCGGAGCCGAAAAAATTTATTTTGGTTGATCACAATGAATCAAAGCAATCCATTGATGATCGCGATCAAGGAGAAATTTTAGAAATCGTTGACCACCATCGCATTGGCGACATTGAAACCAGTCGTCCCATTGTTTTTCGCAATATGATTGTAGGTTCCTCCAATACAATTATTGCGATGATGTATCAGGAATATGGAATTCAAATGGAGCCTAAAATCGCCCAACTTATTTTATATGCCATGATCAGCGATACCATGAATTTCAAATCACCGACTTGCACTCCTACTGATAAATTTACAGCCGCTCGTATTGAAAAAGAATATGGACTAGATGCAGCGGAAATGGCTAAAGATCTTTTCCGTCATACGGCAACCATCGAAGATAAAGAATTCAAAGACATCCTGTATCAAGATTGTAAAGAGTTTGATCTTTCCGGAATCAAGACTGAAATTAGTCAAGTTTTCGTTTTTGATTACAAACAAGTCGATAAGATCGCGGCTGATTTCAAGAAATATATGGAAGAGGAAGTTATAAAACAAGGAGCAGCGCTTTGGGTTATGGTCTTTACGGATGTAGAAGGATCGGGTTCAAGATTCATTGCCGCTGGCCCTGAAGCCAAACGCCTGGATGATGCCTTAGAGGAATTTGAAGAAAAGGGATACGTTTCTCGCAAAAAACAAATTGTTCCTGGATTGGGTGCCGCTCTTCGGTAATATATGGCGTTTTTGTTGTTCAATAACCGGCTTGAGCCGGTTTTTTGTTTTTTTTTTTTAAAGAGTCTTCTCCTATTTTTTCTTCCTATTCTGCTTTTAAATTCTTTAATCGTAAATATAGGTCTTTTCCCGAATCTCTCGTATAAATAAGAAAATAAAGACCAAAATAAGAACAAACGGTATAACCTTATTTAATTGGAAACCGAGAGAAACATTTTCCATCATGAAAGGTATTTCACGAATGATAATTCAAGTAGTTTCTAGATAGGATAGTCTTTCTATCGCTTTGCCTTTCTCTGTCAAGGCTTTTCTTGGATTATAATTGAGGATACGAATCGACACCCAATTTATTATTTTGAATTTTAGGTATGGAAAAAAAAACGGAAAAAGAAAGTGTAAGAGAGCTTTTTCTTTTTATTTTGAAAATTCTTAAAATGTAAAAGCAGAGGGATATATAGAAAAAAAGGAGAATTTTTATGAACGTCGTAGACAAATTTCTAAAGTACATTTCATTTGATACACAATCAGATGCGAGTTCAATCACTTCCCCTTCCACAAGCAAACAACTCAATTTAGCCAATGAATTAGTCAAGGAATTACATGCTCTTGGAGTAACCAATGCGGAAGTCGATCCTTATGGCATTGTATATGCCACTCTTGAAGCGAATGAGGCGGGGAAAGATTTACCATCGATTGGCTTAATCGCACATATGGATACGGCTTCCGAAATGAGTGGAGCCAATGTCAATCCTCAAATTGTCTATCACTACGATGGAGGAACGATTCAGTTAAATGAACAGGTTTTCATGAATCCCACTCGATTTCCAGAACTTTTAAATGTGATTGGGGATGACTTGATCGTGACCGATGGAACTACGCTATTAGGAGCGGACGATAAAGCAGGAATTGCCATTATTATGGATACAGTAGAGCGTCTGCTTAATCACAATCTTCCTCATGGCAATGTATACATTGCTTTTACTCCAGATGAAGAAATCGGTCGTGGAGTAGAAAACTTTGATTTGAGTCGTTTTCCAGCCGATTTTGCCTATACACTTGATGGAACAGATATCGATTCTGTTGATTACGAAACCTTTAATGCTGCGCAAGCTGTCGTTACCTTTCATGGTCGTTCCATTCACCCAGGAGTAGCGAAGGGACGAATGATCAATGCAGCTGCAGCCGCAGTTCACTTTGCTGCGAGTTTACCTCAGGCCCAAAGACCTGAATTCACCGAGGGACGAGAAGGATTTTTACATCTCATCTCTATGGAAGGTGAATGCGAATATGCTCGTTTAGAATATTTGATTCGCGATCACGATCGTACATTATTTGAACAGAAAAAGGAACTTTTAAAATCGGCAGCAGCCTTTACCAATACGCTTTATGAAGAATGTTGTGACCTTGAAATCACCGATCGATACTACAACATGAAAGATTATTTGCATGGCGATATGGAAGCTGTCGATAAAGCCAAAGCCGCTTTAAAAAGCTTTGGTGTAAATCCAATAAGTACTCCTATACGGGGAGGAACCGATGGAGCTATGTTGACGGTGAAAGGCCTTATCACTCCTAATCTAGGAACAGGTGGGGCAAATTGCCATGGTCGTTATGAATTTGTTTCCATTAATAAAATGCAACAAATGGTCGATGTGATCTGTAAAATTTTGGAGGGCTAATCAAATGGATTACGCACAAAAAGCGTTAGAAGCGCATGCCAACTGGAAGGGTAAATTGGATATCGTATCTAAGCCAAAACTGAAGACTAATGATGATTTGGCTATTGCCTATACTCCTGGAGTGGCAGCTCCTTGTTTAGAAATTGAAAAAGATCCAGAACAAAGCTATGTCTACACAGGTCGGGGCAATACGATTGCGGTGGTATCCGATGGCTCCGCAGTCTTGGGTCTTGGAAACATTGGTGGGTTAGCCGGCTTACCAGTCATGGAAGGCAAGTGTGTATTGTTTAAAGAACTTGGTGGAGTGAATGCCGTTCCTCTTGTTTTAAATGTGCAAGATCCAGACCAAGTCGTGGATGTTATTGCCGCTTTAGAGCCTTCCTTTGGAGGCATTAATTTAGAAGATATTGCAGCTCCTCATTGTTTTGAAATTGAAGAAAAGTTGCAAAAACGATTGAATATTCCTGTATTCCATGATGATCAACATGGAACTGCTTGTGTAGTATTGGCTGCTTTAATCAATGCTTTAAAATTGACTGGCAAAAAGAAAGAAGAAGCGAAAGTCGTCTTTTCGGGAGCGGGAGCCGCGGGCTGCGCTATTGCGAAGCTTTTAGCGGACTATGGATTTAAAAATATCCGTCAATGTGATTTACAAGGTATTGTCACCCCTGAAAATGCCGCTAATCCCATGCAAAAAAATTTGGCCATGCGCTTAAATCCGCAAGGAGAAAGTGGCACTTTAGCCGATGCCTTAAAAGGAGCCGATATTTTTATTGGAGTCTCTAAAGGCAATTTAGTTAGTGAAGAGATGATTGCTTCCATGAATCAAGATGCCATCGTATTTGCCATGGCCAATCCCATTCCGGAAATCACTCCTGAAAAAGCTAAGGCCGCAGGAGCCAAAGTCGTGGGATGTGGGCGAAGTGATTATCCTAATCAAATTAATAATGTTTTAATTTTTCCAGCTCTTTTTCGAGGGGCCTTGGATGCTAAAGCCACTCGAATTAGTGAAGGAATGA
>JAAVAY010000064.1 GCA_014803815.1 Allobaculum sp.
TCTTCTTTGGATAAAAAAGTCTCTTGAACTTCTTCCACAACTTTTTCGGGTTCCAATACACTAGGTGTTGGCGCATTTAAAAGTGGTTTTAAATAGCGACCAGTATGGCTCGCTTCTACCTTCACGATATCTTCTGGAATTCCCGAAGCAATCAACGTTCCGCCATCATCGCCACCTTCAGGTCCAATGTCTAAAATATAGTCAGCATTTTTGATTACATCCAAGTTATGCTCAATCACAATCACTGTATTGCCCGTATCGACTAAGCGTTGTAACACTTCGATAAGTTTACGTACATCGGCTGAATGCAACCCAGTAGTGGGTTCATCCAAGACAAAGACAGTTTTTCCCGTCGGCTTTTTTTGGAGTTCACTAGCCAATTTTACGCGTTGGGCTTCTCCACCAGAAAGAGTTGTAGCGGATTGACCGAGTTTGATATAGGACAAGCCCACATCGGCTAGAGTTTGTAGTTTATGACGAATTTTAGAAACTGAACTAAAAAATTCAATTCCTTCTTCTACCGTCATATCCAAAACATCAGAAATCGTTTTTCCTTTATACATTACTTGAAGTGTTTCTTCGTTATAGCGTTTTCCATGACAAACATCGCATTCGACATAGACATCGGGTAAAAAGTGCATCGAAATTTTACGCAGGCCATCGCCTTGGCAGGCTTCACACCGTCCTCCTTTTACATTGAAAGAAAAGCGAGACTTATTAAAGCCAAGCATGCGAGATTCTTTGGTTTGCGCAAACAAGTCGCGGATATCATCAAAGACACCAACATACGTCGCGGGATTCGAACGAGGAGTACGACCAATGGGTTCCTGAGAGATTTCAATGAGTTTATCAATGTATTCAAGTCCCTCTACAGCTTTAGCTTGGCCCGGCTTGGTTCGAACTTTTCCTAAGTGATGTTGAATGGTACGGGTAAGAACATCAGTAACCAAAGACGATTTCCCAGATCCCGATACCCCTGTAACCACAGTCAAAGTTCCAAGTGGAAAGGTAGCCGTAAGATGTTTGAGATTATTTTGAGTGGCATCAATGACTTTTAAAATATGGCCAGTTCCACGGCGCCGCAAAGCAGGATAGTCAATAGTCTCTTTTCCTGCTAAAAATCGTCCTGTAAGCGAATGATCATCTGCCATGACTTCTTGAGGACTTCCCACACTGACCACTTCTCCGCCATGAATTCCGGCTCCAGGACCTATATCTACAATATAGTCACTCGCTCGCATAGTATCTTCATCGTGTTCCACAACGATCAAGGTATTTCCTAAATCGCGCATTTCTTTTAGGGTCTGGATCAAACGATCGTTATCACGTTGATGAAGTCCAATCGAGGGTTCGTCTAATACATACATCACGCCAGTTAAACGCGATCCAATTTGTGTAGCTAAGCGAATGCGCTGACTTTCTCCTCCTGAAAGCGTGGAGGCCAAACGATCAAGCGTCAAATACGTCAAGCCGACGTTGTTCAAAAATTGCAGGCGTGAACGAATTTCTTTAAAGACCAAATCGGCAATTTGATGTTGGGTAGGCGTGAGTTCCAAGTGATCAATAAAATCGATGGCTTTGATTACACTCATCTGCGTCCACTCATAAATATTTTTTCCCCCAATGCGAACCGCCAAAACTTGATCGTTTAAGCGCGCTCCATGACAAGTAGGACAAGTTTGTTCTGATAGAAAAGATTCATACCAATCCCGGCTCCAATTCGAACTAGTTTCTAAGTAGCGGCGTTCAATTAAGTCTGCAATTCCCTCGATAGGTTCGTTATATTGGCGCTTTAATCCTTGATTGTTATAAATGGTATATTCGATGGGTTCTTTAGATCCATGCAACAAAATGTTCAGCTCTTTTTTAGAGAGATCTTCCACAGGAGTATCCAGATTAATACCATAGTGAGCACATAGGGCTTCTAAACGTTGCCATTCTTGATTAGAAGAATTAGCGACGTTTTTATAGTAAGCAATGCCCCCCTCGCGCAAGGATAAAGCAGGATTCGGGATAAGTAAATCCAAGTCCACTTTTTGAATGGAACCGATGCCTTTACAGTGCGGACAAGCTCCCATCGGGGCATTAAAAGAAAAAAGACGGGGTTCAAGCGTAGGAACACTAAAGCCGCAAATCTTACAAGCATAGTTAGACGAAAACAACATCGTTTGCGATTCATCTGGAGTAATAACTTTGGCTAAACCCTCACCTAAATTCAAAGCGGTAGACAGAGAATCATAGTAGCGGGAACGATTATCGCGTTTAACAATACGATCCACGACCACTTCCACGGTATGCTTCTTATTTTTTTCGAGAGCTTCCACTTCTTCAAGGAGCTTCATTTCGCCATCCACAATGACACGCATAAAGCCATCTTTCATCAATTTGGCAAAGGTATCTTTAAACGTCCCTTTTTTTTCACGAGCGATGGGGGCGACAATCGTTGTTCGCGTTCCATCTGGTAAAGTCATAATTTGATCGATCATTTCTGTAATGGTCTGCCCACTAATCGGCTCTCCGTGAGTGGGGCAATAGGGAACACCAATGCGGGCATAGAGCAAACGCAAATAGTCGTAAATTTCGGTAACAGTTCCTACCGTTGAGCGGGGATTATGAGAAGTCGTTTTTTGATCAATCGCAATAGCTGGAGATAAACCATCGATTTGGTCAACATCCGGCTTTTCAGAATTGCCTAAAAATTGTCGCGCATAGGAAGAAAGCGATTCCATATAACGACGTTGGCCTTCGGCATAAATGGTGTCAAAGGCTAACGAAGTTTTTCCACTACCTGAGACACCAGTCATAATGATGAGTTTATTTTTAGGAAGCGTAAGGCTGATGTTCTTTAAATTGTTCTCACGCGCTCCTTGAATTTGAATGGTTGTTTCCAATCGTGATCCCTCCTTACTTTATTAATTTTTATGTTTTCGATTCAATATCGTTTTCTATTTTGATCTAAGATGGAAATTAAGTAAAAATAAGGCATAAATGACGGAAAAAGCAGGACTTAATCAGACCTGCTTTAAACATCTATTGCCTTTAATAAGAAATTGATGGCAAAATATAATTTTATGGTTTCATATTTCTTATAGAAAAATTTTACCATGTTCTACTTTCTACTTCAATATCCTTTTTCCTCCTCAACATTGAAAAAATCCCATAGGTAAAATAATAATTCTTAATCTGTTCCAATTTCTCTCGTAGTAATTTTTTCCTATCTTTGCAATGATTATTAAAAAAAGCGGTCCACTTTCGGTACTTTGCGAACCCTTGTAAATAGGTTAGGATAATACAAGAAAATTTAGACCTCTTTTTAGAAAGGAGTGGCGCATGGCTAATTCGAAGAAAATATCAAAGACATCCTCCAAAGCGAAAGGATCTTCCTTGAGTGGTTCTACTTCTAAGAAATACTCTTCTCCATCCAATCCAAAACGAAGTAATACCCCTAGGTCAAAAGCAGGACCGAAAAAAACGCCAAGCGCTTCTCGATCGCGTAAACAAGTCCCAAAACAAGTCTCGACTTCTACCAAATCAAAAGTCGTGAGCCCAAAAAGCTCTAAGCGAAAATCTAAGCTAAAACATCGCTTGCGCACTCTCCTGATTCTTCTTTTGATAGTGGGAATAAGTAGCGTTGGAGGCCTTTGGTATTATCGAAATCTCACCTATCAAAAGCTCTTACAACCTGGCCTAGAATACTTAAGTACGCAAGAAAATATTGATTTTACGGAAATTAGTTCGAAAGTGGATGAACGCAATCGGGCCGATGCGATGACGCGCATCTCCAATCCAGACGATATCATGTCCATGTGGTCATTGTTTAAAAACACCATTTTGATGGGAGATTCACGTGTGTATGGCTTTATGAGCTATGGCTTTTTGCCAGAAAATCAAGTTTTGGCGGCCGCTGGCTACACGATTAATAACATTCCTGAATTTGAAGACACTATTGCTGCACAACAACCGGGAGTCATTTATTTGTCCTATGGTGTGAACGATATGGGCTTAAACATTGGTGCTAATGAAGGTGAAAATGGATATCAAACAGTGTATGAGCGAAACATCAAGGCTCTGCTTGAAAAATCTCCGAATTCTAAAATCTTTGTCAATTCCATCATTGAACCGACTCCTGAAGCCTTAGCTAAAAACCCCAATTGGAATAAAGTAGAGGATTTCAATCGTCAAATTAAAGAGATGTGTGAACGAAATGGATGGACCTATGTGGATAACAGTGCCCTTTCGGCGGGTGGAACAGCTCCCATTTATGCTTCTGATGGCGTGCATTTTTTCTCCACTTTTTATGAAGAATGGGCCAAAAACATGCTAACTGCCCAATACCAAAGCGTTTAATTCACCATGCCAAAAGGAGCGAAACAATGGGTTTTCCTTGTCGTTTCGCTCCTTTTTTTAGATTTTATCTTTTCGCTTTAACATCTCTTGATAAATCGCATTTTTAGAAAAAGACGTTCCTTCCATCGCAAGTTCAGCCGCTTTTTTCGGTTTTACCCCAGCTTGAACCAATTCGATAGCTTTTTGAACCACATCATCTAAGGAATGGGTTTGAATTTGGCTAGCTCCTTCAACCACCAAGACCATTTCGCCTTTGAGTTCGCCACATACTTCTAAGATCTCTTGAACAGTTCCACGAAGGTATTCTTCATGAAGTTTAGTCAATTCACGAGCCAATGCCATTTTACGATTGCCAAAGATTTCCAAAATATCGACTAAGCATTCTTCTACACGATGGGGAGCTTCATAAAAAATAAGGGTATAAGGAAAAGTTTTTAAATCTTCCAATTGTTTTTTGCGTTTAGAGGATTTAGCGTCCAAAAAGCCATAGTACAAAAAATGTTGGGTGGAAAGGCCAGACGCTACTAGTGCATTTAAAGCTGCATTAGGGCCAGACAAGGCAATAACAGGATAATCTTCTTCAATCAAGGCTTGAACTAAACCTACGCCAGGATCCGAAATAAGCGGATACCCTGCATCCGAAATAATAGCAATTTTTTTTCCTTCATTTAGAAGCTTTAAAATGCCAGGAATACTCGAGGCGGTATTGAATTCATGATGACTAATGAGGGGTTTTGAAATTCCAAGTCGCTTTAACAGTTGGCCAGAATTGCGTGTATCTTCACAAGCGATGATATCCACTTGATTTAAAGTTTCTAAAGCGCGCTCACTGAGTTCTTGAACATTTCCAATGGGTGTGGGGACTAGATAGAGGGCAGCTTTTTGGGAATCTTGAAAGCTTTTTTGTCTATTCATGAAATGACTCCTTTTTTTCTTTATATTTTCAAACACAAGGAGAAAAACCAAAGGGAAAATGCTTTCGATTCAAAAAAAAAGAGGCCTTATTCAAGACAAGACCTCTAAAGATTAATTGACTTCTTCTCGATCGGGAAAGATCTCTTCAAAGCTTACGAAAAGCGTTTCTTCCCGATTTTCAAGCTTCGCTTGTTTTTGTAAAACATTCATACCAGAAATACGATATTTAGATCCCTTATATTCAATTTGGGAATTGAGCTTTGGTAAATCTTTGCGAAGAATCGTGTAGTTGTCGTTTTCAAAGCGTAGGCAACACTTTAACTTTCCACACTGGCCGGAAAGCTTAGAGATATTAAGAGCCAATAATTGATTTTTGGCCATATTGATGGAGACAGTATCAAAATCGCTCATAAACCGAGTGCAACAGCACTCCATCCCACAAATTCCAATTCCACCAATGAGTTTCGCTTTATTTCGAGGACCAATTTGGCGTAGTTCAATACGTCCTTGCATTTGTCCAGAAAGTTCTTTCAATAAGCCGCGAAAATCTACACGATCATCGCTGACATAGGTGAAGATCACTTTGGCTCGGTCAAGAGTGTATTCACAAGAAATTAAATGCATGTCTAAGTTCAATTTAGTAATTGCCGTTTGACATAACTCAAAGGCTTCTTGGGCTTTTTCAATGTTTTCTGCTTTGCGTTTAATATCTTTTTCAGTCGCTGTGCGAACAATGGGTTTAATTTCCCCTTTGACTTTAGCGGGATCAAAGGGCAAAGAAGGGACCAAAACTGTACCAATTTCTTGACCACGTACGGTTTCAACCACGACCAGTTCATTAGTTTTATGTTCTTCATAGGCGCCAAAAGAATAGGCTTTTTTCGAACCATCAAATTGAATGTAGACCATATAGGGAAACGTAACCGGTTTTGATTTAGCCTTTTTCGGTTGCGTTGGATTGGTTGTCATAATTTTCCTTTCTAAAAATATAGAAAAGCACATCGATTCCATCTCAAAGATAGATTATGTGCTAAAAATATGAAAACTTTGGATAATCCAAAGAATGATTTTCACTTGAAATAAAAGCCTTAGCATCTTCTTTTAAAGAGATACTAA
>JAAVAY010000065.1 GCA_014803815.1 Allobaculum sp.
CCCGGCAGAAGCAAAAAGCATGTTAAACCGTCTAGGAATCTCTAATTATGACCAGCCTGTCATGCAGCTTTCGGGAGGCGAACGCAAGCGGATTGCCCTTGTGCGCACCCTACTCACAAATGCAGATATCCTTGTTCTTGACGAACCTACAAACCATTTGGACATTCCCGCTAAAGAGGCGCTTGAAAAAGCCTTATCCAATTACGATGGCACGCTTTTGTTTGTAAGCCATGACCGCATGTTTTTATCCAAAATGGCCGATAAGGTTTTAGAAGTAGGTCCAAAAAGTCAGCTTTACGATTTTTTTTATTTAGAATACGCTGAAAAGAAAAAAGAGGGCACCCTTCAACTTTCTATCGAACCCGTCACTAAAAAACAAGGACGAGGTATGGCAAAAGTGGAACCTCCAAAGAGTGCTGCAGTTTTACGCCAAGAAAAAAACACCCTTCAAAATCGGGTGCGTACCATTGAAGAGCTTTTGGTTCAAGCGGAAGAAGATGCCAATTCTTTGGAAGAATTGCGCTATGAACCCGAATATTATCAAGACTATCGCAAAATGGAAGAACTCGAAGGGCGTATAGATGATAAAAAGAATGAAATTGCTCATCTTACTAAAGAGTGGGAAGAGAAAATGATGCGCCTAGAAGAAATGTAGAAGCACAAAATAAAAATGGGAAGTATTTAACAAGATGCAGGCAGAAGTCTCCACTTCTTAGGCGGTAGGAGTATGTCACAAGCTACTCGTTCCAAAGATGTTTTAGGCACACTCACTGGAAAACCAACTCGACCAAGTGATTAAGCAAGCGTTTTGACTTTGAATTAAAGTAAGCTTTTGTAACCGAGTGAGATGTTTGAAGGCATATTCACGCTGCATCGCTTGTCGTTTTTCCAAAAATACTTCGTGATATACCAAATAAACAGGGAGTCTTGACTTTGTGTAGCGAGCCCCCTGTTTTTTATTATGAAGGCTCAAGCGCCGCATTAAATTGTTGGTGTAGCCCGTATACAACGTCCCATCGTGACACAATAAAATGTAGACAAAATGCAAAGGAATAGCGATGGAATCTAGAGAAGGTAATTTTTTCATAATTTATCCTTTTGCCACAGTCAAGTTTCGGATCACTTTTTGCCGCATTCTAATTTCAAACTCTATCCGTTGCTTCTCTTGACGGATCAGCCTATTTTCCTTGAAACTAAAATAGAAGAGAGAAAACATCAACTTTATAAAATATGCTGTAATATGAAAGTGCTTTCTTAGTTACAAACAATTAGGCCAAAAGCCTGGAAAGAGAGATTTTGATGAATAAAGACTTTCTCTGGGGCGGAGCGGTTGCTGCGCACCAATTTGAAGGCGGCTGGAACGAAGGTGGCAAAGGGGTAGACGTTTCAGACGTTTTAACTGCAGGGGCTCATGGAGTACCAAGACGCATTACAGATGGCGTAATGGAAGGCGAATACTATCCTAACCATGTCGCTGTTGATTTCTATCATCATTGGAAAGAGGATATCGCCATGTTTGCGGAAATGGGATTAAAGTGTTTCCGTACTTCCATCGCTTGGACGCGTATTTTCCCCAATGGTGATGAAGAAGAACCCAATGAAGAAGGCTTGAAGTTTTACGATGAAGTATTCGATGAATTGTTAAAGTATGGCATTGAACCAGTCATTACTCTTTCTCACTTTGAAATGCCTTATCACTTGGTGAAAGAATACGGTGGTTGGAGAAATCGTAAGCTTGTAGACTTCTTTGCTCGCTTTGCAAAAGTATGCTTTGAACGCTACAAAAACAAAGTGAAATACTGGATGACGTTCAACGAAATCAACAACCAAATGAACGTAGACAATCCACTATTCCTCTTTACTAACTCCGGCATTCGCTTAGTCGAAGGCGAAAATCCAAGAGAAGTGATGTATCAGGCTGGTCATCATGAATTGTTGGCTTCCGCTTTAGCTGTAAAGATTGGTCATGAAATCAATCCAGACTTTAAGATTGGGTGCATGTGCTCTTTTGTTCCCACATATCCTTGTTCCTGCAAACCAGCTGATATCATGTTAGCTGAAGAAGTGATGCATCAACGCTGGTTCTTCATGGATGTTCACGTTCGGGGTTACTATCCAAGTTATGCTTATAAAGAGTGGGAACGTGAAGGCTACAACATTCAAATGGTTGAAGGTGATGACGAAATCTTAAAAGCAGGTAAAGTCGATTACATCGGTTTCTCCTATTACATGAGTACAGCCGTATCGAGCGATGCGGACCAAACAGTGGATAAAGACAATGTATCTGGTGGTGAACGAGGCTACATCAAAAATCCATTTGTAGAAGCCTCTGATTGGGGCTGGCAAATTGATCCTATTGGTTTACGCTATTCTTTAAACATTATCTATGGTCGCTACAATATCCCGATGTTTATCGTAGAAAATGGATTTGGTGCCATTGATCAAAAAGATGAAGAAGGCAAAGTTTGGGACCAAGACCGTATTGATTACTTACGCGCACACATTGAAGCGATGGAAAAAGCGGTTGATTACGATGGAGTAGACTTGATGGGCTATACCCCATGGGGAATCATTGACCTTGTTTCCTTCACTACAGGAGAAATGAAAAAACGCTATGGTATGATTTTCGTCGATCGCAACAACGATGGCTCGGGTAGCTTAGAGCGGAGTCGTAAGATGAGCTTTGACTGGTACAAACAAGTCATTGCTTCTAATGGTGAAGATCTCGAAAACGTGACCGACCAATACGCTGCTCGTAAAGACGTTTAAAATTTTATTTAGTCCTAGAAGGTTAGCTTAGCGCTAGCCTTTTTTAGTGGGTTTTAGTCCAGAATTCATTTAAAATATCTTTCCTTCGAGTCGAGATAGAAAATTTAAATAAAATTTGGAATTTTTGTCTTCTCCTATGCTATAAATAAAGAGGATTGAGAGTGGTTTTCTCGCCTGGAGTGAAGATCTTTTTTGATTATAAAAACTCAGCCTCCTTGCATCTTCATTTCGAAAAAGCTATACTAAAAAAGCACCCAAAACTTTGGAGCATAGCCAAGCGGTAAGGCAGCAGACTCTGAATCTGCCATTTCCATGGTTCGAATCCATGTGCTCCAGCCAATTTGAAACTTTTCGATCTATGCCGAAGACATAGATCTTTTTTTATCCCTTTTAAAAGATTAAAAGCGATCTTTTTCAAAGAGGAAAGAACGATTTGATCGCTGGTTTCGCTTCTTTTTGCGAAAGTGCAAGAAATCGTCTAAACTTTCAGGCAGACAGAAAAAGAAATAAAGGAGCACTGTTTATGGATAAGAAAAAAGTTAGAACGCGGTTCGCTCCTTCGCCCACTGGCTACATGCACATTGGAAACTTGCGAACAGCGCTTTTTGAATATCTCATTGCGAAACACGATGGTGGAGACTTCTTGTTACGCATTGAAGACACCGATCAAGAACGTAAAGTGGAGGGTGCTGAAGACATCATTTACGATACCCTCAAAAGTGTTGGATTGAATTGGGATGAAGGGCCCGATATTGGTGGAGACTATGGTCCTTACATCCAATCTGAACGCCTTGGAATGTATAAAGGCTATGCTGAAGAATTGGTCAAGACTGGCCATGCTCACTATTGCTTCTGCTCCGAAGAAGAACTGGAAGCCCAACGCAAAGAAGCGGATTCTCTTGGCATTTCTTTCCGCTTTGATGATCCTTGCAAGCACTTATCTCAAGAAGAAATTCAAGCTAAGTTGGAGGCAGGTGAGCCTTATGTTATTCGTCAGACAATTGCGAATGTTGGTGAAACGTCTTTTGACGATGAAGTATATGGTCACATTGAATTCGATGGCGATTTATTGGATGAGCAAATCTTGTTAAAATCTGATGGCTTTCCTACCTATAATTTTGCCAATATCATCGATGATCATACGATGAACATTACACATGTCGTGCGTGGAAACGAATATCTTTCCTCTACTCCAAAATACAATTTGATCTATGATGCCTATGGATGGGACCGTCCAACCTATGTGCACGTGCCTCCTGTCATGAAGGATGAAAAACATAAATTGTCTAAGCGCAATGGTGATGCCTCTTTCCAAGACTTAGTCGCTAAGGGTTTCTTACCTCAAGCCATCATCAATTACATTGCTTTATTGGGCTGGGCACCTCCAACGGAGCGTGAGATTTATTCTTTGGATGAGTTAATTGAAATTTTTGATGTGAGTCGCATTTCCCGTTCGCCTGCAATTTTTGATATCGATAAACTGACCTGGATGAATGGAATGTATTTACGCAATATGGACGATGAAACTTATTTTGAAACGGTTCGTCCTTATTTACAAAAGGCAGTCAAAGGACCTTACCCTTTAAAAGATTTGGCTAAGATTATCAAACCCCGTATTGATGTTCTGACCCAAATTGAAGACTCTGTAGACTTCTTCGATCAGACGGGTGATTACGACTTAGAGATGTATCGCCACAAAAAGATGAAATCCACTCCAGAGATTGCTTTAAACGCTTTGAAAGCCATTAATGAAACTTTAGAAGCTATTCCAGATGAAGAGTGGACTATGGACAAGGTTCATGAAGAATTGATGGCTTTACCTAAAAAGCTTAACTTGAAAAATGGACAAGTACTCTGGCCTGGTCGTACAGCTCTTTCTGGAAAGCAATTCACTCCTGGAGGAGCCATTGAAATTACCTATATTTTAGGAAAAGAAGAATCTATGCGGCGTATCAATACGGCGATTGAACGCTTGGAAAAAGCTATAAATTCTGAAGAATAGCTCAGCCTTTAAAAGTCCCTGCCCAATCAGGGACTTTTTTTTTATACTTAAGATAAAATTTAGCGCCTTTCGGCCTAAGAAAATTCGGAGGTATTATGAATGAAATAGCTCAAGCTCTTCAAAACAGCTATTTAGTAAAAGTGATTGCAGCTGTAGTTGAAATGGTCATTGGTTTTTTTCTCGGTCCCTTTGTCAAGCGGCAAATTATGCGCTTGCACAATCAAAAGGGGGTAGATGAAGGCGTTTTAACCTTTACTGGCTCTCTTGCCAACACAGCGATTCGTTTTACAGGGTTCATCATTGCTTTAGGTCAGCTTGGAGTGGATATGAGTGTGATCGTGGGAGCCTTTTCAGCCGTAGGACTAGGCGTTTCCTTGGCTTTAAAAGAAAATATGTCCAATGTAGCCAGTGGAATGCAAATTTTAATCACGAAACCTTTTAAAGTCGGGGATTATATTGCCTGCGATGGTTTAGAGGGAACTGTTACGGCCATTGAAATCATGTTTACCACTCTTAAAACAGTCGATAATCAACAAGCAGTTATTCCAAATGCCATTCTCATTTCTCAATCTGTGGTGAACTATTCCCTGTATCCAACCCGTCGAATCAATATTATTGTTCCCATTTCGGCTTTGGACGATTATGAAGGATTTCGGTTAAAAGCAAAAGATATCATGGATGAGCAATCGGGAGTATTGGCCGATCCAGCTCCCAAAACAGTGGTAGGAACGTATACTCAAGATGGTCGAGCCATTCAAATTAAATTGGTATGCTATGCGCAAAATACCAATTACTGGGATACGTATTATGCTTTGACTAACAAAATTGAAGTTTTGCGTAAAGAAATTGCCCTCCATCCGCCTGTGGATTTGATTCAAGTAGTCCAACCACAAGTGCAACCAACTTCTAGCGATTGGAAAGGAATCTTAAACACCGTCAAAACCAACTGATCTCGCCCCAAAAATTGGATCTTAAATCCTCAAACACTCAATCATAGACGGCTCTCTAGAAGAGCCGTTTTTCGTTAAATCATAGATAGAGAGATCGTTTTTCTTTTGAGTATCCAAGCCTTTTTTTATCTCAAGCTTTCCTTTAGACTAAAAAATTATGAACTTATATGTGTATTTTGCTTCTCCTTATGTGGCGACCTATCAGGTTCCCCCTCGCTTTCAAAAGCAAGCCGAAGCTTTTATTTTAAAGGTCAAAAATAGCCCCTTGCCTTTGCGCATCCAACAATCCCTTCTCTATTCTTTGATTCAATCCCTTCATGAAGCAAATCGATATGAAAGCCAAGAAAAAGCGGAGATTGCTTTTCAAAAAGCACATCTCGCTTTGAAAAAAGCGATAGTTGATGAAGAAAAAGATACTTCTCAACCTTTATTAGCCTTGTGTGCCAAACATCCAATCCTGCTTCGCTATTCCGATTTTTTAGCCTTTGGAGCGGTATGGATTGGTGGTTATCAAGCTCTAAATCAGATTTTAGAGACGCATGATCTTGGAGCCGTGTTTTCTTTTGGATTTTCCAATCTTGGGCAAGCCTTAAGTGGCTATATCTGTATTCATCTCACTTTAGATGTGTTAATGCGACTAGACGGCTGGAAGCGCTGGAGTGCGTTAGCGGCTCTTTTTGGAGTATATCTTCTCTTGATGAAACTTTTTGGGAAGATTTTGGTAAGTGTACCGATACCCGCGATCAATGTTATTCTTATTTGTGTGTTGATCTTTTTCATTTCTTTAGCGTTATACATTTATGTGTATGGAAATCCAATCCGAAACGACAGCTAATAAAGCCTAAAAGATTGAAGGATAACCCGAAAGGATTAAATTGTATGTCTTCCACCTTGTTGAAAGCGATTATTTGGACAGGTTCGGCAGTTCTCATATCTGCCTTGCTTCTACTCTTACCTCTCAAGATCACAGCGGTTCTCACTACCCCTTTTTCCTTAAAAACCTTTGGAATTCGTAAAATTAAGCGTTGGCATTCTCGTACAGATACCTTAGCCAATTTTATGCTTTGGGTATCCTGTCTATTTTCCGTTGGAGCCCCTTGGATCCCTTATTCTCCTTTGTTGTATGCAGCCTGGCTTACCTTTACTTGGCTGTGTGCCATATCGCGGGCGGTGCGCTTAAGCGAAGTGCGCTCTCGTTCCCGTAAAACACTCATCATCTTTTTATTGAATTTGATGTATTTTATAAGCCTATTTGTGACCATTGGAGCTTTGAACAACTACACTTTGTGGATTCAATCCTTTGGATTTGCTAATGCAGTACTTGATCATACAGCTTTAAACTTAATGTTTTACTTGAGTAGCCCTTTACCAGGAGCCTATTTAGTTCAAACTATTCTTTTAATGATTCCTTTGGTTACGTTTTGGAGCCAATTCAAATACATGCGCTTAGAAAACACGTTTAAAGCGCGTAATATAGGAACCTATATCGTCAAAATGGTTTTAACCATGGTGATTTTAACGGCTCTTGGTGCTTATGGGGCCCAAACAGTAGGAAAAATTTACAGTTCGGATGGCTTTGAACACGAAAGTGCTGAAGCCTTTGGATATCCCTTAACTCATAAACAGCTTGACTCCATGGTGAAACTCTCCGAAACACTAGATCAACCTGTCCCCACTCCCACTTCTTAAAAACTGAAAAAGAGTTTTTGTTTTCAAAATTCAAGACATCCATTAGGGATGTCTTTTTTTAATGCGGCGAGAACACCTTATTTAGGCTGAAAGTATGTTGAGGAGTCATTCACGAAAATT
>JAAVAY010000066.1 GCA_014803815.1 Allobaculum sp.
GATTCCCGAATCTACATGCTCATTGCTGTCCGTTGGAGTGGTATTGGAAGAGGTGGTATTGGCATTGTTTTGGGCTGCTTGTTGCAACGATTGATTTTTACTCGCTTCTTCTTCCCGTAAAATTTCATCATCGTAAAATTCATCATCCGCTTGGGAATATTCTTGCGCTAATTCTGGAAACACAAACACTTGTTCTCCTGGGCGAGAAGCATAATAGCGGCCTCGCGCCACGAATTCTAAGTAATCTGGATTGGTTAAATTGCGTTTAGTGAGTTCTAATTGTTCTTCTTCCTCTTTCGTTTTAGCGAGAAGACGACGATTATCACTAATGGATTCTTTTAAGTTTTGATACGTCCGCACATCGTTTATAGCCGAAAAAGCAAGGAAAAAAGCCACGACAATCAACCCAATTTGAATAAATAAGGTTCGCATTTTTTCATTTGTTTTTTTGGCTGAATCGGTTTGAGAAGTTCTTTTTTTTGTCGTTTTGGAATTGGATTTACTCATGCTTTAATTAGGTATCAAATTTTGTAAAAATTTATTAAATGAGATAAATATTTTTACAACATTCATTTTAGAAAAGCCTTTTATATTCAACCTTTACGTAGTCTTTCAAAGGCTTGTTACATGGACGTATCCATCGCCCTCTATTTATTCCTCTTCCACTCTCCTTACAAATCTTTCAGGAACTCACTAGTTAGCTATCCTTACTAGATTATGTAGTTCAACGAGTTTCAGATTCTTATTTTACTTGGTCTTTTTTGGATACTCTCTCAGTCTATTTTCCGCTTATTTTGTTCGATTTCTTACCTAGAAAATAGCTTTTATCGATTGTATTTAAAAGATCAATCATAGTTTAACCTATTTTATAAAAAATAAAACTGTTATTTTAGGCTTTTATCAAAAATTAGTCCCATACTGTTTGTTTATAAAAACAAAAGAAAGCGCCTTATATAAGACGCTTTCTTTATCGAATTTCTTTTAATTTAAGAAAACAAACTATGAATTCTTTAGAACTTTGCATTAGGCAAAGTGATTTCGCTCTTAGATTTTTCTTTTTTAGCTAGCATCGAAAGCGCGGCAGAAAGCACCGCAATATCACTTGGATTCACTCCCGAAATACGGCTAGCTTGGCCAAGAGTAGCTGGACGAACTTGAGCTAATTTGGCTCGCGCTTCAAGCGCCAAATTATCCATTGATTGATAATCGATATCCTTTGGAATGCGAGTATTTTCCAGTTTAGCCATACGATTCACATCGCGATTAGCTTTTTCAATGTATCCCGCATATTTGCATTCAATTTCAATTTGATTGGCCACAGAAGGAGATACTTCTAGATGTGTCCAAGGCTTAAGGAGTTCAAGAGTAACTGTAGGACGACGCAAAAGAGTGTAGGCATTAGTGCCATGTTCGAGTTCGCCTGCATTTACTTTGGATAACGCGCTTTGAATGGCCTCATCGGGTTTAATATGGATATGGCATAAAATTTCTAGCGCATCTTTAATTTCTTGTTCACTTTGTACATAATGCTTCCATGACGTTTCGGGTAAGACTCCAACGTCATGAGCAATTTTGGCTAAACGCCGACGTGCATTGTCATGACGCAATAACAAGCGATGTTCGGCTCTTGATGTCAACAATCGATATGGTTCTTTGGTTCCTTTGGTAACCAAATCATCAATCATGACCCCGATATACGCTTGACTTCGCGTTAAAACCAAAGGATCTTTTCCTTGGTTTTTTAAAGCCGCGTTAATGCCGGCCATTAACCCTTGACCGGCGGCTTCTTCATATCCTGATGTTCCATTCACTTGACCAGCGGTAAACAAGTTTTCGACGATCTTATTTTCTAGCGAAGGACTCATTTGCAACGGATCAATGGCGTCGTATTCAATCGCATAAGCATATTTCAAGATTTCAGCATTTTCTAAACCGGGTAAGGAATGAACCATTTCTTCTTGAACGCTTTCCGGCATGGATGTAGAAAAACCTTGAATATAAAAGGTATCAAAACATTCACGTTCTGGCTCTAAAAACAGCTGATGCCGAGGACGATCAGCAAAGCGTACCAGTTTATCTTCAATACTTGGACAATACCGTGGACCCACTCCTGTTACCAATCCTGAATACATTGCCGAATCCTGTAAATGGTTGTTGATGATTTCATGAGTTTTCAAAGTGGTGTAAATCAAATAACACGGCAATTGTTCACTTGGTTTTCTTACTTCACTTGGAAGCGTTTCTTCACTAAAGTGTAAAAATTCTTCACTTCCTGGTTGAATGAGCGCTTTGGATAAATCCACCGAACTTTTCACAATTCGTGGAGGAGTTCCGGTTTTCAAACGAATCAGGGAAATTCCTGCTTCTTTAAGCGAATTGGACAATTGATTGCTTGTCCACATTCCATCTGCTCCACTTGGGGTAGAGGTGTGGCCTTTTAAAATAGCTGCATCCATACCCGTTCCTGCCGTCAAAATCACGGTTTTTCCCAATAGTTGGGTACCATCTTCACATTCAACGCCAATGGCTTTGCCATCTTGCACCAATAACTTGATAACCCGTTGAGGGAGTAACTCTAAGTTTTCTTGATTTTGTAAGGCCTCAAGCATCCACATGCGATAGGCATCGCGATCAGATTGGACGCGCAAACAGCGCACGCCAGGACCTTTGGCGGTATTCAGCATTTTAAATTGCAAAGCGGTTTGATCGGCCGCTTTTGGCATTAAGCCCCCAAACGCATCAATTTCGCGCACCACAATGCCCTTAGCAGGGCCTCCGATGGAAGGATTGCAGGGCATAGAGCCGATCATAGATAGGTCACTTGTCGTCAATAAAGTCTTTTGACCCATACGGGCAGCGGCTGCGGCAGCTTCGATTCCTGCATGACCGCCACCGATGANGAGGACATCATACATAGCTTATCTTCTCCTTCTAGAGCGCAAGCGAAAGTGGAAGAGTCGTTGTGGAATACCAAAATAAAAGGCGCAAACCATAAAGACTAGAGAGGACAGGACTCCATTGACAAGCATGCCAATTAAACAAAGAGTACGGCCTGCACTCGTGTTGCCTAACCCTATTTTGGTCAATAAAAACGCACAGAGGGCCATCACGACCAAACAAAGGCTAGTTTGAATGAGCACTTTAAGAGTGGAACGAAAGGAAACATCGTACATCCATCCCATTTCCCGCAAGCTATAATAAATAATCCAAGCATAGCTAATGACTGTGGAAATGGTTGCACCAGCAATTCCCCACCACATCACCATCGGCACCATCAAGACACCTTTAATCACGGCCGAGATTCCCATTTGGACCAACAATCGTTTGCGTAGGCGACAAGCCATCATCATGGACGAAATGACTGGAGTAATCGTGCCAAAAAAGCCTTCAATCGCAATCCAACGCACGCTCGTCGCCGCCAAATTTAAATCATCCGTATAATATAGCGTGTAAAAAAGTGGTTTGGCATACCAGAAAATGGCAAAGCTGAGAAAGAGTGCAATAAATAGCACAATGTTAACGCACTCTAAAATATCTTTGCGCACGACCTTATAATTTTTGGTTTCAAGAGCTGAGGTAATATGGGGAATAATAGCGGCTACAAATCCAGGCGACAAGATCATCGGAATCGCCGTCAGCTTAATACCAACATAGTTAGCCGCTGAAGTCATAGTTTGGATTTGTTCAGTCGTATAACTAGAAAGTTTCAAGCCTAAAGGCAACAAGACGGCATCATAAATGTCGTTAGCATACCCGATAATTGCAAAGAGCAAATACGGAATGCAAAGGAGAATGAATTCTCGAAAAAGTGGTTGCAAAGCCACAGCTTTGACGCGTTGTCGTCGACTAGCCTTTTTTAAATCCGCGGCGGAAGCCTTCGAAAAGCGACTGATTTGAAAAATGGCTGCAAAAGCTGCAACCGAAGTTGAAAGCACTCCCACATAGAGGGCATAGACGCTCGACATGTGAAAGCCATAGACAAGTAGACAGCTTAAGCCAAGCAAAAATGCCACACGAAAGATTTGTTCATACGCTTGTGAAAACGCATATTCCTCCATCTCTTTGCATCCTTGAATAAAGCCACGATATGCACTTAAAAGAGGGACAAAGAAGATCGCAATGGATAACAATTTTAAAGCGGTCGCCATGATGGCTCGTCCTTCTTCGGTACCTTCAGACATCACCCCCGCTAATACTCCAGAAAGGGCAAACATCGCAAGCATTCCGGCAAATCCAAGAAGGCCCATTACGAGTAAGGACATTTGGCGTACGCGCAAGACCGTTTTAAAATTGTTGCGTGTGACGTATTTAGCGACCATCGTCGCAATGGCCATAGGTGCACCTGCCGTAAAGACATTCAGCATATAACTGTAAATACGATAGGCTGAACCGTAATAGGACATATAGGCATCGGAGCCAAGAATGCTCGAAAATGGAATCGAATAGACTAGACCTATTGCCTTGGCGATTAAAAATCCACCGGTGCCAATCAGACCGCCTGCGATAATGGATTTTTTCGCTGTGCTCGATGCCTTTCCTTGTTTCATCTGCTTCATAAGTTTTGTGTCTTTCTTCCCTTCAGAAAGTAATTGTACCATGGTCTTTTAAGTCCCGATCGACTCTGGGAAGAGGGGTCAAGTCTAACGAACTGACCATGGTCTTGAGATAAGAAAAATAAAAATATAAACCTAAAAAATATAAACCTAATAGAAAAGAAGAGGTATAGAATTTATGTCAGTTTTTTCTCATGTATGCAACGCGGACCAAGCAAGAAATGCCGAAAAGAAAGCCATTGAAGTAGTCGGTATTCCTTCTTTAGTTTTGATGGAAAATGCTGCGCGCGGCATTAGTGAATTTATTGAAGGTTTACAGGGCATTCAACGCATTGCCATTGTATGTGGCCCTGGAAACAATGGGGCTGATGGTCTTACAGTAGCGCGACTTTTGAGCAGCCATGGTAAAAAAGTGCAAGTCTACATCGATTTGGAAAACATTTCGGAAGCCACAGCAGCCCATTTGGATGTAATCAGCCAACTCAACATTCCCATTTACCAATTAGAAGAATTTGAACCCAATGCGGATTTATTAGTGGATGCGATGTTTGGTACTGGTTTAAATAAACCTCTGCCCAAATCGTATGCTTTAGTGGCTGAGTTAATCAATGCGGCCAAGCTTCCTGTTTTAGCCATCGATATTCCAAGTGGCATTGATGCGAGCAATGGTCGTTTATTGGGGCCAAGCGGTGTGCGGGCCCACTGGACCGTGGCACTTGATACGCTCAAATGGGGCCATCTCTTACAAGAAGGTCGTGCGCGATCAGGAAAAGTCGTGGTCAAAGACATCGGCTTGCCTTCCTTTTTGCACGATGGGGATGGATCTGTTCCTCTATTGGATGAAGAAATGGCCAAGCGCATGCTACCAAAGCGAACTCGCTTTGGCAACAAGGCGACCTTTGGCAATGCTCTACTCGCTGGAGGAAGTTTTCGGATGCAAGGGGCTCTTTGCATGGCATCCCAAGCGTGTTTTCGCTGTGGTTGTGGCACCATGACGATTTTTGCGCCAAAACCCGCTGCCAAACTTTTGGCTTCTAAAATGGAACTAGCCATGACGCTTCCTGCCTTTGCGAATCCTGCAGGATTCTTTAAAGAAGGGGCGGGCAATAAGGATTTGTTGGCCTCTCGCATTGAACCTTTTAGCGCCGTAGGCTGTGGCAATGGCATGGGCCAAGGCTTAGGGGCTAAGGAAGTATTAGAAGCTGTTATGGAAGGACCACAACCTGCCGTGATCGATGCGGATGGCATCAACTTGCTCGGTCATTTCCCCGAAATGTGGGAAGGAGTAACCAAGACAGTCATTTTAACTCCCCACATCAAAGAATTTTGTCGCTTAACAGGAAAGACCATCAAAGAAGTCTTGGATCATCCTTTGGCTCTTGTCAAAGAATTTGTCCGTGAACATCCCAATGTCATTCTCGTTTTAAAAGCCGATTGGACCATTGTATGCAGTGCTAAGCGCGTCGCTGTTTTGAATCGCCCTGATGATGCGCTCTCTAAAGGAGGAAGTGGAGATGTTTTAGCGGGTATGATTACCGGCTTGCTGTCGATGCGTATGGATCCCTTTAACGCTGCGGCCCTTGGGGTGTATTTGCACAATCAAGCGGCTACATATCGCAAGAGCACTTTTAGTTTTACGCCTCTTGACTTGATTGAAAATATCGGTTTGGCTTTTGAATCGCTTGAAGCCGCAAAAAAAGCCATGAAACCCTCTATTGAACAAAAATAAAGAAATAAGAAAAGCAGCGCTCCAAGTGAACGCTGCTTTTTTCGTAGGGAGATCTATTCTCTAAAGGGATCAAATTCCATTAAAAGATAATACACATGAGAAGCAAAGGGTTTGGTATTGAACCCATAGGCCCAATACGAATCTTCATCCTCCACTTTATCCCAGTCGTTATCGAGAGTCGCAATCAAATGGGCACGCATGGCTTCATCTACAACGCCAGTCGCCATGAATTCCATGCAATCGTTTAACGAAGGCTGTTCTCGAATGGGAGAATAGCTCAATCCATCGCAAATCGAGGAGAGCTTTTCTTGCACTTCATATACTTCTTCTTCACTTGTGGTGTGCACGACCACTTGTAACATCACATTATAAACAGTTGTCGAGGACATATTGAGCTAGCTTTCTAATGTTGGCATCGTTAACCAAAGAGACAATTCGACTCATCGATAAGTTGAGAACCGCAATCACAATTTCGCCATTTTCTTTCGCAATGGTAAAGGTTCCGTTGGTATCTTGGTAGAATACGTCAAAAATATAGGTCGTACGATTTCCTTCCGTTTCTTGGCTGCGTAAATCCGCTTGGAAAGCATCTAAATTTTTTAAAATCGTCCGTACCACATTGGCTCCAGTATGGGTCAATTTTTTTGTCTTCTTGGGTGGTTTGGCTTTAAGTTTGACCACAAATCTGCTCCTTTCTGGCTTTTGATAGGGCCCATCTTGAATGGAATCGCTTTAACTTTTTTATTTTCGCTCTGCTTCAAAGGTGACGTGAATGCCAAGGCTATTGTAGGCATTTAAATCCGTTTCCGAAAGGTTGCTGGTTACATGAGCCTGTGCGCCCCGCAAAGAGGGCAAACTTTCAAGGGCTTGCTTGGCCAACAAATTGGAGTTGGCTGAAACAGACAGAGCAATGAGCGCTTCAATGGTATGCAAACGGGGATTTTGAGACCCCATGTATTGGGTTTTCAGCATTTGAATGGGACCAAAAGCCTCTGGTTTGATGAGTTGAATGGAATCATCAATGCCCACCTTCTTTTTGAGGGCATTCATGACTAGCCCTGCACAAGGGCCCATGAAATCGTTAGTGGCCGATAAAATCATCGTACCATCATCCAGCTCCATCGCTCCACAGACCACTTTGCGCGCGGTTTCGTGTTCTTGAGCTTCTTTGACACAGCGTCTAGAAAGAGGGCTGATTTCACACTGCTCCATGAGCATTTCTTGTTTTTTGACTTCATCTTGAGTGCACAGCTCATTAAAAGCCCGAGTGAGGGTAGTGAAATAGCGACGGATGATCTCTTGTTTAGCGGCTTCGCGCACAGTTTCATCATCAAAAATACAAAATCCCGCCATGTTGACACCCATATCGGTAGGCGATTTATAAGGGGATTCCCCATAAATCTTTTCAAACATCTTGCGTAATACGGGGAAAATTTCAATGTCACGATTGTAATTGACGGCGACTTTGTCATAAGCATCCAAATGATACGGATCGATCATATTTTTATCGTTTAAATCGGCTGTTGCGGCTTCATAAGCCAAATTGACGGGATGGGACAAAGGCAATGACCACACTGGAAAGGTTTCAAATTTGGCATAACCAGCTTTGACTCCTCTTAAGTTTTCGTGATAGAGCTGTGAAAGACACGTCGCCATTTTGCCACTCCCAGGACCTGGGGCAGTCACTACGATAAGTTCGCGTGTAGTTTCAATGAAGTCATTGCGACCGAAACCTTCTTTTGAAATGATTTTTTTGGTATCGGTAGGATAGCCATCAATCACGTAATGGTAATACACCTTAATGTTCTTGCGCATAAGCTTTCGTTTGAGCTTTTGCGCGCTTTTTTGACCAGAATAATGGGTAATGACCACAGAACTCACAAACAGTCCCGCTTTTCGATATTCCTCAATTAAGCGCAAGACATCTTCATCATACGCAATTCCTAAATCTTCGCGCATTTTGGACGCTTCAATATCCTTAGCCGAAACAGCAATCACCATTTCGGCATCGTCCTTGAGTTGAAGCAACATCTGCAACTTGGAATCGGGTTGAAATCCTGGCAAAACGCGACTCGCATGATAGTCATCAAAGAGCTTACCGCCAAATTCCAAATACAGCTTGCCCCCAAAGGAATCGATTCGTTCGCGAATTTTCTCAGATTGCAAGCGCAAATATTCTTGATTGTCAAAACCATGTTTCATCTTAATACCCCCTATTGGCTATACAATTGGATTCAATTCTTTTGATCGTATCATACCGCTTAAAAATCGTCCTTATCTTTTTTTTCAAAAAGTGGACTTGAAACCTGTTAGAATTTTGGGTATGCCTGAAAAACACTATCCGCCTATCGAAAAGGCGTTGAAAAAATATTATGGCTATGACGCGTTTCGACCAGGACAGCTTGAATTGATCCATGCGCTGTTGGATGGGCAAGATGTCTGTGGCGTTATGCCCACAGGGGCCGGAAAATCGGTTTGCTTTCAGATTCCGGCCATTTTTTTAGAAGGCCTCACCCTTGTGATTTCGCCTTTGATTTCCTTGATGCAAGATCAAGTGGCCGCTCTTTGCCAGGCACGTATTCCCGCTGCCTATTTAAATAGTTCTTTGACACTATCCCAATACAATAAAGCGCTCTCCTTTGCCAAGCAAGGACGCTATAAAATCATTTACGTTGCCCCTGAGCGTTTGAATACCCCTGGCTTTTTGGATTTTGCCCACTCCGTCAACATTTCGATGATTGCCATTGATGAAGCGCATTGTGTCTCCCAATGGGGACAAAGCTTTCGACCAAGTTATATGGAAATTGCCAAATTTGCCTCTTCGTTGCCAAAACGCCCCATTTTAGCCGCCTTTACCGCTACGGCTACAGGGGTAGTCAAACAAGACATTATCGAATTTTTAGGTCTTCAAAATCCGAAGATTTTGGTGACGGGATTTGATCGCACCAATTTGTTTTTTGAAGTGCAACGTCCCACCAATAAAAAACAAGCCCTTTTGCGCTTTTTGAAAAAACATCCCGATGAAGCGGGCATCATTTATTGTCAAACCCGCAAAGAAACCGAAGAAGTGAGCGATTTTTTAAAAGGGGAAGGCTACTTGGCCACTTGTTACCATGGGGGAATGGACACGGCTTTGCGTACCAAGGCTCAAGAGGAGTTTTTGTATGACCAAGTACAATTGATATGCGCCACGACTGCCTTTGGAATGGGCATTGATAAATCCAATGTGCGTTTTGTGGTGCATTATTCGATGCCCTCTTCGCTTGAAAACTATTATCAAGAAGCGGGTCGCGCGGGTCGCGATGGGGCTCCAGCGCATTGTGTCTTATTTTTTCAGCGCAAAGACATCGGTTTACATGAATTTTTGATTCAACAAACGTGTGCTGACACGCCCGAACAACTTGAGCGCGACTTACATCGCCTGCGCCAAATGGTTGCCTATTGCGAAACTCCTCTTTGTTTACGAGCGTATATTTTGCAATATTTTGGCGAAACGCTTGATCACGATTGTTCGGGCTGCTCCAATTGCCAAGCGGATTGGATCTCTGAAGACATCACCAAAGAAGCCACGATTATTTATGAAGCCATTCAAGCCTTACCCCATTATTATGGAATGCCTTTTTTGGCCTCCTTTTTAAAAGGAAAGAAAACGGCTCGCATGAAAGAACTCGGTTTTTTAAAAAATAAATATCATGGCGCCCTGAGTGATTTATCCGAAAGCCGTATTCGTCAAATTTTAGAGTATTTAATCTCCAAGGGATATCTACGGCGCAGTGATGATCGCTACCAGACGCTTTCCATTGGCCATGTTTTGGAAAAAGCCATGCAGGAAGAAGACGAAGTGTTTTTACAACGCAAAGCCCAAGGTCAAGATCTTTTGAAGAAACACGGTTACGATTGGTCTAAAGACAAGAAAATCCAAAGCTCTTCCTCTTCTTTAAATCCAAACCAAGCTCAATCCACATTGGAGGCGGCTCAAAACGCTAAGAAGTTACTCGAACGCTTAAAGGCCACCCGTATGACCATCGCTCGCCAATACAATTTACCGCCCTATTTAGTGGTTTCCGATGCAGCTTTATTGCAAATGGTACGGGATTTACCCCAGACCAAAGACGATCTTTTGAAAATCAATGGCATTGGGGTCTATAAATGCAACACCTATGGTCCAGCCTTTTTAAGCGTGCTTCAAAGTATATAAGCTTCACATTTCGTTTTTGTAGTTTTTTTAATGATCATATGATGATCTCTTCTTATAAAAGTCGTAAAAAAGGAAATTTGTGGAGGCATACTATCAAAAAAAATAGTGTGTTAGGCTCAGAACGATTTCTAAATCCATTGATTGTATAAAGAAAGGTTCGTCATGCCTATACTTCCTCTGCAAACTTCTTTTGTTCCAGCCAACATCATTTTGGCTCAATCCATTCAAACCGACTTAGAGCAGTTTAAACAAGACTATGGAAATCGAATTCTTGAAGAAAACGAGATCGCCCCTGCTCAGCAAAACCTACAAGCCATTCATGAAAAAGCGCTTCAATTGTTTAAAAACGAATACGCCTCTTTGCGCGAGGCGTTAATGCTCAGTCATTTATTACGACTTGATATTTTTTTTAACGATTATGCCACCCAAGAATTTTTACACAGCTTTATCGAAGCTTTACAATACGATCTCGATGATTTCGACCAATGGCACATCCACACTACGCCCGATGCGTCTCCAGCGACTTTAAAGGGCTATTGGACGACGTTGATTAAATTTGTAGATATATTGCCAAAATATGGCCTTTTAAATTTAGAAGAAACCGATCAGATTAAAAAACACATTCGCACCAACAAGAAAGATTGGATCAAGCGCATGGAAAAACTGAGTCAACAGGACGAAGAGATCAAAACCTTTTTTTTGCGCGCCAAAGGCTATGCTTAAAATTCCTATATGATTTTCTTCCATGTTACTTTGTTATATTTCTTTTAGTTTATCTTTTCTCTAGGTTAGGTTAAGATAACATTGTTTTTGCCTATTGGAGAAGATAATCAAAAGATCCAGAAATCCTAAACCAATGGGCATTTCTGGTTTTTTTATCCAAAAAGCAGAAAGGATTTTAAAGATGGAAAACATTGTACATCAAGGAACGATTGGCAGTGCGACTTGGACATTGAATCGTGAGGGAACTTTAACCATTTATCAAGGGGAATGGGACAATCAAACGTATGTCTACTATCAACCTTGGCGAGCTTATGCCACTGAGATTTTACAAGTCGATGGACGAGCTTCTTTTATCTTAAAGGGAGATGCAAAGGGTTTGTTTGAAAAACTGCCTAATGTGAAAGAAATCGATTTGTCAGGATGGAATACAAAGGACGTGTGGGACATGACATGTATGTTTCAACGCTGTCCAAATTTAACCACTCTCAATCTCTCGAGCTGGGATACAAGTCAAGTGAAGAGCATGCGCATGATGTTTCGAAATTGTGTAGCTTTAGAGAAAATTGAGCTTCTCGATTGGAAAACGGAAAACGTAGAAGATTTTTCCTATATGTTTCAGGATTGTGTCTCTCTACTCGCACTTGATGTCTCTCATTGGGACGTTTCCAAAGCGGTCACGTTGTGTCGAATGTTTCAAGGCTGTTCGAATCTTAAAACGATTGAGGTAGGATCTTGGAATACCCGAAACGCTAAGGACATGAGTTGGATGTTTCATCGATGTTCTCATGTCAAAGAGCTGGACGTGAGCCATTGGGATACAAAAAATGTCGTATATATGAGCTGGATGTTTTTTGATTGTTCCTCGCTTGAATTTCTTGATGTGGCCCATTGGAATACAGAGAATGTAGAAAGTATGTGTTGGATGTTTTATAACTGTCTCTCTCTTGAGACTTTAAATGTAGCCCATTGGAATACCAGTCGAGTATGGGACATGCACAATTTGTTTATGAATTGTAAACACCTACTGGCCTTGAATTTATCACATTGGGATACCGCCGGAGTTAAAAATATGAGTGAGATGTTTTATGGATGCACAGATCTTAA
>JAAVAY010000067.1 GCA_014803815.1 Allobaculum sp.
ATGTAGTCACCATATTCAGCGGTATTGGAAATGGAGTAGCGCATGCCTTCAAAACCAGATTGGTAAATGAGGTCAACGATCAACTTCATTTCATGGATGCATTCAAAGTAGGCATTCCGTGGATCGTAGCCTGCTTCCACAAGCGTTTCAAAACCAGCTTGCATCAAAGCCACTACACCACCGCAAAGAACAGCTTGTTCACCAAAGAGGTCTGTTTCCGTTTCCGTACGGAATGTGGTTTCTAAAACGCCAGCACGGCTTGCCCCAATACCAGCCGCATACGCTAAACCAAGATCCAAGGCATCACCAGTAGCATCTTGTTCGATCGCAATTAAGGAAGGAACCCCTTTTCCGGCTTCGTATTCAGAACGAACGGTATGACCAGGCCCTTTTGGCGCGATCATGATGACATTTACGTCTTCTGGGGGAACGATTTGACCAAAGTGGATGTTGAAACCATGCGCAAACGCCAGTGTTTTTCCAGCACTTAAGTTTGGCGCGATTTCTTTGCGATATACCTCTTTTTGTTTTTCATCTGGGATCAAGACCATGACGATATCGGCTGCTTTTGTCGCTTCACCAACAGGAAGCACTTCAAAACCTTGTTCTTTGGCTTTTTGGGCGGAACGGCTGCCTTCGTAAAGACCGATCACCACATCAGCACCGGAATCACGTAAGTTCAAGGCATGAGCATGGCCTTGGGAACCATAGCCGATGATGGCGACTTTTTTGCCATTCAAACGATTGACATCGCAATCTTGTTCGTAAAAAATTCTGTTTTCCATTGTCTTCCTTCTTTCCTCTTGCTAGACATTTCAAAAAGCAATAAAAATGCTTGCAAAACTTATTTGGGGGGGATGGTTGAATTTTACCGCTCTCCCTACCCCATTAGTCTATTTCTTCTGCACGCAATTCCATGAAAGCGGAATCATCTTCCGTTTCCTCATATAAGTAGTGACATCCCCGTTGCAAAGCGACTACACCTGTGCGTGACATCTCGAGAATGCCAAAGGGTTGCACTACGGCTAAAAACGCATCGATTTTGGAGGATTCTCCTGTAATCTCTACACATAAGGTGTTGGGCGAAAAGTCGATGATCTTACAACGGAAGATATCGACCGCACTTAAGATGTCGGGACGCGTTTCTTGGTTGTTTTTGAGTTTGATGAGAGCCAATTCGCGACTCACGCGATCGGTTGGCACCATTTCTTTGACGTTTTTGACGTTGTATAGCTTACGCAGCTGCTTAATGCATTGGGAACGAATATTTTCATCCCCATTGACCGAGATCGTAATGCGTGAAAAGTTGGGATCTTCCGTCGCTCCCACCGTCAAAGAGTTGATATTAAAGCCGCGCCGTGTAAAGAGGCTTGAGACTCGTGTTAAAACGCCAGAGGCATTGTCGACAAGGCAGGCAATTTCAAAGCGTTCCATTAGATTTCCTCCCGCAGCGTGATGATTTGCTCCATGCTTCCTCCAGGAGGCAACATCGGTAAGACAAATTCATCGGGGTCAATTTTGATATCGAGGACCACTGGACCCGATTTCGCCATCGCTTTGGCGACCACTTCGGGCAACTCTTCCAGCGTGTCTACGGAAAAACCGGGTATTCCAAACGCTTCGGCGATCTTTTTGAAATCGCTTTGGCGCGCATGCAAATCGGTTGCGGAATAGTGGGCGTTGTAGAAAAGCGTTTGCCATTGCCGCACCATACCTAAAACACCATTGTTGAAGATGACGATGACAACAGGAGCTTGGGTCGCTTTAAGGGTGGCCAATTCGCCAAGATTCATCCCAAAGCTCCCATCTCCCGTAAAGAGCAAGGTGCGCTTTTTTGAGCCAAAAGCGGCGCCAATAGCCGCCCCCAGCCCAAAGCCCATGGTGCCAAGACCTCCAGAGGAGACAAAGGTTCTTGGCTGACGGAAGGGATAGCTTTGCGCAACCCACATTTGGTGTTGACCGACATCGGTGACAATGGGAGTGGGATCTTCCGCGTATTTCGAGACTTCGTTGATGATGGCTTGAGGAGTGAGACGATGGCGATCGATCAAGCGTTCTTGTTGGTAGTGTTCAGCTTGTTTAAGCGCTTTAATGCGAGCGTGCCATTCAGGATGCTCTTGAGGAGTGACCGCATTTAATAGACGAACCACCGCATCGTGAATATCGCCCGCTAAGCCGAGATTGATGTTGACGTTTTTATTGAGTTCCGCCGCATCGATATCGAATTGTAAAATTTTGGCTTGCTTAGCGTATTTTTTGACATTGCCCGTAGCGCGATCCGAAAAACGGCAACCAATTGCAATGATTAAGTCAGCTTCGTTTTGGGCCATAGAAGACGCATAGTGTCCATGCATCCCTTCCATGCCAAGATAGCGAGGATGATCGGTTGGCACTGCCGAAAGCCCCATGAGAGTACACCCGATGGGAGCATCGATTTTTTCGGCCAAGTCCATGATCTCTTGGGAAACCTCCGCTCCAAGAGATCCTCCACCGATGTAGATGTAAGGGCGTTTGGAGGCATTGACCATCTCGACCGCCTTTTCCATCTGGGATTGGCTGACCAATTTTTCCACCATCTTTTCCGCTTTTCCAAGGGGTTCATAGTTGGTGATGGCTTGTTGTACATCTTTAGGGACATCCACTAAAACAGGGCCTGGACGACCCGAGCGGGCGATTTCAAAAGCTTTGTGCAAAGTAGGAGCAAGTTCTTCCACATTGCGCACAAAGAAGTTGTGTTTGGTGACTGGTAGAGTGACACCAGTGATGTCGACCTCCTGAAACGAGTCTCGTCCGATTAAGCTGGTGGATACGTTTCCGGTGATGGCGACAAGGGGCACGGAATCCAAAAAGGCCGTTGCAATCCCAGTGACCAAGTTGGTGGCACCAGGTCCCGATGTCGCAATAACAACACCGGTTTTACCCGTGGCCCGGAAGTATCCATCCGCCGCATGGCAGGCATGCTGCTCATGAGAACAGAGGACATGTGTCAGTCGGTCCTGATAGGCATAAATTGCATCGTACAAGTCGATAACTTGACCGCCAGGATAGCCAAAAACGGTGTCTACGCCTTGTTCGAGCAGAGTTTCTAAAATGATTTCAGAACCGTTCTTTTTCATAAAAAACCTTCCTTTGCTTCACGTTTGCTTTTAAACAATAAAAACAACCTATTTTATCCATTTAGAAGACAATTACACTGCATTTTAAATTTCAAAACGGGTAGCGAAACAAACGTTCAAGCACTCTGCACGATAGCACAGCCCCCGCAACGGATTCAACGGGCCTGAAAATGATTTCAAGTTTTCTGCTTGCTTTTGCATATTCTTTCAAGGATTTTAAAGAATTGAGCCCCATAATAAGTCGAGTTTTCTAGAGAGGTTCGAAGAAGAAGAGATTTGGTCCCCTTTCAGGGCAAAAAGTCGTAAGCCTCGAAAGACTCACGACAAGCGGGTTAAAACGTAGAATTTGTGGTTTCTTCGATCATGTCTTGAAACGTATTGACATCGTCTTCAAAAGGCTTAGAGCTATCCAATCCATACCAAGCGATGCCTTCCTCTTTCCAACCTTGGCTAGTCAGTGCTTCGCGTTCATTGAAATCATCAGTATAATGATGCGCTCCAAATACCGCATTGGGATTAAACAGGCGATAAAGAGGCTTTTGATCAGAGGAGGCACAGTAAAAGCCAATCCCTTCCCCTTGAAAGCCTTTGGTTTGAAGAAAATTGTATTCCCCTTCATCCATCGTATAGAAATGCTCTAAGGTAATGGGATCAAGTAAGCGATACACCGGCCAATCTGAAATTTTGGGGGCATTCCAAGCTTTGCCTTCCATTTTCCACCCGCCTGTTTGTAAAAGCGATTGGATTTCATGCCCATTGGCTGTAAACAGATGCTCTCCACTCCTTAAGTTATATAAGCGGTAAATCGTTTGGCTTTCTTCTAAAGGCATGATTTGTTCCGTATACCAAGCTAAAAGAGCTTCGACACGATTGAAAAATGGCGCATATTTCGCTTTTTGGGTATCTGGTAAAGCCTCATAGGCTTCGTATATCTGAAGTAGCCATTCATAAAGGGCTTTTAGCTCTTCTTCACTCAAGGAATCCAAATCTTCTATGGAAGGAAGCTTATTTTGGCCTAAGAGGAAATCGGAAATCAAATCTTGGTCTACCAAAGTTGACTCTTGGGCTAGGATTTGAGAGGAAAAACTAATCGCCATTACACAGCTCAACAGTCCGATTATGGATTTGTATCTTTTCATTCTCTTTCTCTCTTTTCTTTTTTCTCTCGTTTATCTTTCTTACTTGTAGCCTAAAGGAAAAAAAGAGATAAAAAAAGCCAAGTTCGAAAACTTGGCTTCAGTACTTATTCGATGACTACAGGATCTACAACGGTAGGTTCCACGAGCGCTTCCGCTTGTGTTGCTGGNGGAATCACAGGATCGACTACGGGAGTGCTGGGTGTGATATAGGGATCAGTAATTGGAGCTTCAATTGTAGGAGTATCCACAACGGGAAGATCGGGAACAACTGGAATGATCGGTTCGACCACTGGGGTATCCACGATCGGAGTGTCCACAATAGGCGTATCGACAATTGGAGTATCCACTACAGGGGTATCTACGATTGGGGTATCGGGAACTGTGGGTTCTGGGGTAGTCGGTGTCGTTGGAGTATACGTTGGATAGGTAGGCGTATAAGTTGGAGTTGTAACTACCGTATCCGTCGTATTCTCGCTTTGGCTTGGATAAGTCTCTTCAGGAGGGGTCCAAGTCTCTTGATCATTGGAAGACCCAGAATAAACATAATCTGGATTTTCTAAACGTTCAGCCGGCGCTTCATAGTAAGGCGGAATGGGGGCTTCGTATTCCATAGGAGGTTCTTGAGTGACTGGCTCTTCACTCGTTTGTGAAGTTTCTTCGCTTGTAGAGATGTTGGTCTTAATTGGAAGTTTACTATCGTCTCCACTCAAAATAACATCAGTGTAATACTCCGAATCCGCAGAGAGTTCAGCATTAAGAGTATCCTTTCCCATCGATTCTAAAAGCGTTAAGGCTTCTGAATACAAGCTAGTGCCTAAACCCAAGCGATGGCCTTCAATTTTAGCCCCTAACGCTTCAATGATGGTGGGGAAAATATCAAGCGTGGTAAACTGACGCGTCTTTTTAAGCGTGTAGTCGGGTCCGTTGATCACTACCGCATACGCTTTGCGCTCGTAATCTTCGGGAGCACTTTTTCCCACTGAGCCATCCATCGAGAGATGGTCGCCTGTGATTACAATCGTGGTGTCTTTGTAGAAATCTTGTTTTGATACCCAGTTCACGAAGTTGGCGATTTGACGATCGGTACACGCCACCACGTTTTTGTATTGGGAATCGTATTTGTTTTCACACAGTTCACAAGGATATCCATCCGGAAAGTGCGTATCGGCGGTTAAAAGTGTGAAGTTAAAAGGTTGATCTTCTTTGGCAATTGTTTCCAATTTTTCTTCAGCCCAAGAAAAGAGTTTGGCGTCTTCAAAGCCCCACCATACGTGATAGCCTCCGGGAATCATTTCCTCTTTTAAAGCGGCTTGATAATCGTAAATGGTGTAATCACCATGCTGTTCATAGTAGTTGGAGCGTCCCGCAAAGGATCCTTCAGAACCACACATGAAGAAGTTTTTATAGCCATTGCTTTCCAAAATTTCTCCAAGCGTGGTGATATGGGGTAAAAATTGGTCTTGGTTTTTGAAGTTGCGGTTGAAGGAATCGTTTCCGACATTCAAAGGTAAGCCCGCAGACATCGCCACAAGACCAGCCACTGTCCAACCAGAGTTGTTGGTGACGATGGCGCCATTGAGGTCTTGGGTCCCACTCGAGGAAAAATCCGTGCCCGATTTGGCCATTTTATAAAGGCTAGGGATCAAATCTTCTTGATAGGCCCCGCCATTTTCTTGATTGGTGTAACTGGATTCAAGTGATTCCACCACAATATGAATTAAGTTTCGCTTTTCTTTAGGAAACTCAATAGTGACATCACTTGGTTCCACAAAATGATCTTCGTAGAGCTGGGAAACACGGTTGACGTTTTCGACGTATTCTTGAATGCCAAGCACGTGCCAGCCACGATAAAGTTCTGCTCCAAACAAACAAGAAATCACAATGGCGGTACCAATTACGGAACAACTAAAGATGCGTCCCGTTTTCGCCGCAAAAAATTCGTGATTTTCTTTTTTGGCTTTATTTTGTTCGAGGCATAGATAAATATAGTAAGCAAAGATAACGGTACCGATGATTAACAATAGCCAATAGCTTTGAAAAAAGCCCGCTACGGCCGCCCCAACCGTCCCTTCTGCTCCTTCGGTTCCTGCACTTAATGTATAGAGAACCTGAGAAAAACTCGTGATCTGGATAGTATCAGACAGGTAATGGACTGCATAGGCTGCAATGCAGGTCAGCCAGAACACAAGGTAAATCAAAATTCCAAGTGTAATCCACATAAATAGCCCTTTCTTCAATAGGTCTGNCTAAAAATGGTATCAGATGATCACGCCTCTGCAAATGTCAAAAAAAAGCTAAGCTTAAAAAAACTTTGAGGACAGAGGAAAAGCCAACCAAAAAAAGAAGCCCAAAACCGAACTGATAAAGGCTACAAAAGAGCCTAGTTTCAAAAAAAAACGCCCAGAACGGGCGTTTTAGATCCTTACGATCGGTTTTCTGTCACTTCCACTTTGACTTTTTGACCATCCGGATCCAAATCATAAGTGATTTTAGAGAAGCTGTCAAGATCCTCTAAGAGGATATCCCGAACAGTGTCAAAGACTTCGTCTTGGCGAGAAGTCGTTGGCGTGTCGTATTCAATGGAAGTTACGATATGTTTTTTGCCTTTGATCGCGGTGAGTTCTTTTACGATAGGATTCATTGTCATTTTCCTCTAGGGCAAGTGTACCTTGAAACCTTCTTTTCATGCAATCAAGGTGCTAGAAAACTCCTTATTATCCAAAAGTAAAGAAACTGATAAAGTAACTTCATCTCTTTTTAAGCTCAAGAAATCTTCTTTTTTCATAGTGAAATAAACATCTTTCAGAGAAAAGAAGTTTCTTGAGAAATCTGGATTTCAATTATTTATCCTTACGAATTCCAACCTCTAACTCAAATGTATCTAAAGGAGTATTAGTTAAACGAAACATTTCTTTTAATAAAGTCCATTTAGCTGGATTGCTTAAAGATCCATCCACATAAATTCCTTCTACAATTCGTTCGTATTTGTTGTCTTTAGCATAGGTAGAAAAGTAATAGCGTTCCTCTTGAGCTAAATCTTTGAATACATTGGGCTTTTTCATATAGAGATCATGAATGGTGATGATCATTACATTTTTTAAATTGTGAAGATTATTAAAAATAGTTCCATCTAAGGTTAGAATAGCGGGATAGTAATCTGATTTAAAGGAATCTTCTAATCCAATTTTTTTATATATCTTTTCAGGGGGCTGGTAATTTGTTTGAGGATAAGGAAAGGCCTTTTCCAATTGAGTCATCATCCACTTTAAACGATCATCAATTTCTTTTTCTCCCCATTGAGGTTGTTTGGCAATCTCTTGATTTAATCGAATTCCACTTGAAGCGTAGCCTCCTTCGAGATTCTTTTTCTTTTCGAAGCTCTGATTTGAATATTGAGAATTATAAGCTGTAACTGTTAAGTTTCCTAAACTATTAACAAGTTGATCATGAATTTTGGCATAGTCGGATCCTAAAGAATTCACCCATTCTTTATTCAAACGCTGAGGCATAATGTGTTCAATGGAATATGTTCCATCTTCTACTTTAGAAAGAATGTCTTGGCCTTCTTTGGAATCAAAGTTTTCCAAACGATCTAAAATATTCACCAAAAGCTTTCGATCTGCACTTCGATAACGATAGGTAGAGATAGCTTCTTCAAATTCTTCGTTATCTCTAAAGCGATAATTCCCATCAATCGCTAATAGTTTATAAATAAGCTTATCAATATAATGACCAGAATCTGAATCTAAATTTTCGATTTCGCGATCTAGGCTTGAAAATTGGGAATTGAGTCCACCACTTTTTCCTCCAGATAAAATGTAGCGCATTAAATAGGATTCTATGATTTGTAGCGCTTGATTGAATTCTTCATAACTTAGCTCCTTATTGCGATATCGTTGGGCTAGAGACAGAAGAAAAGGACGAATAACATTTTGTTTCGTTTGGCGAAGATGCTTCATATTAGAACTGATCAATTTATCGTTTTGTAAAGTTCCAGTAATCCAACCCCAATCACGAGAAGCGTCACGTAGCTCCTTCATTAAAATTTCTACCTTTTCATTTTTACTTTCTACATTTTTAATTTTATTTTGAGCATAGTTACGATATTCTTTATAAATAGCGCTTTTTCCACACAATTCCTGATTTTGCATTGTCAGAAAATCTCGAAAGAAATCATCCATAGTTACATTAGAACCATTAGCCAATTTTTCAGCGGGAAGCCAAAATTCTTCATAATATTGAGATTGAAGTTCGGCGGGAAGATCCATAAGTAAATAGTTACGAATCATATCCGCATGAGTAAGAGCCAATCCTGTAGAGTTTAGGCTTTCAAAAATTTCTTGAGCTGACTCTCGTTCATCTAATCGAATATCAATAATGCGTAATCCATAGACTGCATCAAGCCAGTCATCTAAGCTAAAAGGTGATTTGGAAATATGGTTGTAGAGATGAAGATAGTTTTCAGTAACGTGAGTAGGATCAAAAGTTAGAGGTTCTCCTTTAAAAAGTGCTGCATAAGCATCGTTATCGCGTAAGGAAAGATGAAAACGGACTTGTCTTGTTTTTCGTTCTCGTAATAAACGATTAATATCACCAATACGTTCCTCGGCCTCAAATTTTTCATCTTCATCTTTATATTCTTTTTTTAACCAAAGGTTACGAATGGCAAGGAGAAGCAAAGTAGTAGTGACCATTCGTTGTTGGCCATCAATAAGCATTGTTTCGTATCCTTGAGGCGTGTTGTTTACCTTACGAACAGTAGATCCAAAGAAATGTTCGGTTGTAGGATCTTGTTTACGTAAAGGGATTAATCGTTCTAAATCCTGAAGGAGCCGGTCACATTGTTCTGTGCCCCAATCATAGTTGCGCTGAAAAACAGGAATAACGAATTTTCCCGAATTTTGTTCAAAAACATTTGTAACTGCTTCTGAAGTACCTTGCATGGTTTGAAACTCTCTTTCTAAACTTTTAA
>JAAVAY010000068.1 GCA_014803815.1 Allobaculum sp.
TGCTAAACGCCGACGATAGCCGCAAGGCAAAAATAGGAAGTTGCTGAACAGTAGTAAAACTCCCTACTTCAACTTTTAGTTGAGATAGGGAGTTTTTTATTTTTAAAGCCTATTCAGCTTAGATAAGGAGGTCTCTTTAGCTCTGAGCAAAAACTTTGTCGTTGTCTTTTTTGAAGGGAATCTTTTATGATCTTTTTCATCTAATTGAGAGGCTACTTTTAGCCAATATAGAAGGGGACGCCTTTCTTTAGTTTTCAGAAAGAATAAGATTTATTTTCTTCTCCTTGGAAAAGATTGCGACTTTTTCAAATTGAGTTTTTGGGCCTTATTGACCCTCTCTCTTTTTGTTTGTTAAGATCTTTGTTGCAATTTTGTGACAATTTGTTTAAATGATGGGCTAGCTAATAGACTTCATTCTTTGAATCAAACAAGAGGCGAGTCCATAAAGGAGAAAAAGAAAACAATGAAATCAAAACAGCTTGCGGCGCAATTTTTGTGTGCCACTCTTTTGATGGCGAGTGCTGGATGTACAGGAGATTCCAGTTCAAGCACATCGAGCTCAACAAGTAGCACTAGTGATACAAGCAGTACAAGTGGAGAGAGAACGACGTTTATTGTAGGCTTTGATGCAGAATTCCCTCCCTATGGTTATAAAGATGAAAATGGTGACTATACCGGATTCGACTTAGAAATGGCTCAAGCTGTAGCCGACTTAGAAGGATGGACCTTGGTAAAACAACCCATTGACTGGGATGCTAAAGATATGGAGCTTTCTAGTGGTACTATTGATTGCATTTGGAATGGCTTTACGATGACGGGTCGTGAGGATCAATATACCTTTACTACGCCTTATATTGATAATTCTCAGGTATTTGTAGTACGCGCTGATTCGGATATCAATTCTTTAGAAGACTTAGCAGGAAAAAATGTAGGGGTACAAAAAGAGTCTTCTGCTCTAGCTGCTCTTGAAGAAGAAGATAATGCGGCTCTTACTGAGAGCTTTGCAGAACTGCGCCAATATGGCGATTACAACACCGCTTTCATGGACTTAGAAGCAGGTGGAATTGATGCTATTGCTTTGGACCTTGGCGTAGCCCAATACAATTTAGCCAACCGTCCTGATCTCTTTAAGAAATTGGATCAAACGTTATCTACCGAGCAATATGCTGTTGGTTTCTTGCTGGGCAATACGGATTTAAAAGATGAAGTCCAAGAAGACATTTACATCTTGTATCAAAACGGAACAGTAGCTGAATTAGCCGAAAAATATCAAGACTATAACTTAGCTGATTCTTTGATCATCGATCAATATGTTGAGTAATCAATCATGGATTTAAAAAACTTCTTGGAACTCGCTCAAGGCTTAATCACTTCCCTAGAGATTTTTGGTCTCACGTTATTGTTTTCTATGCCGATGGGAATGGTGGTTGCCTTTGGTCGAATGTCTAAAAATAAGATTCTCAGTGCAGTAACTAGCTTTTATATTTCGGTGATGCGGGGCACGCCTTTGATGTTGCAACTGATCATTGTCTACTTTGGACCGTATTATTTGTTCCGCATTCGCGTTGGGGCAAGCTATCGCTTTATTGCGGTGATCATCGCCTTTTCCTTAAACTATGCGGCTTACTTTGCAGAAATTTATCGCAGTGGTTTGCAAGCCATGCCTAAGGGACAATATGAGGCTGCTAAAGTGCTTGGCTATTCTAAGAGTCAAACCTTTTTCCACATTATTTTGCCTCAGCTTTTGAAACAAGTTTTACCTTCCATTACTAACGAAATCATTACTCTGGTTAAAGATACATCTTTGGCCTTTGCGATTGCCGTTACTGAAATGTTTACTGTAGCTAAGCAACTCGCAGCGGCTCAAGCGACAATCGTGCCTCTTTTGATGGCTGGACTTTACTATTACATCTTTAATTTATTAGTTAGTATAGTTATGGATCGTATTGAAAAGCATTATTCGTATTATCGGGCCTAGAAAGGAGGCGACTTGGCATGGGAAACGATACGTTGTTGCGCATTTCCCATATGCGTAAAGCGTTTGGTGACAATCAAGTCTTAAAAGATGTCTCCTTAGAAGTGAAACGTGGGGAAATTGTTTCCATTATCGGTCCTTCTGGATCGGGAAAATCTACTTTACTGCGTTGTGCCACGTTGCTTGAAACTATGGATGGAGGATCTCTAGCCTATTGTGATGAGTATGCCTGCCAAGCAAGTGATGGAAGTGGTGGCGATTCCATCTATGGCTCACCTGCTCAACTTCAGAAAGTGCATCGCTATTTTGGCCTCGTCTTTCAAAACTTTAATCTCTTTCCTCACTACTCTGTGTTGAAAAACGTTATTGACGCTCCCATCCGTGTTCAAAAAATCGATAAAGCTCAAGCTATTGGAAATGCGCATAAGCTACTCAATCAATTTGGCTTAGCCGATAAAGAAAAGGCTTATCCTTGTGAGCTTTCCGGAGGGCAACAACAGCGGGTGAGTGTAGCAAGAGCTTTGGCTTTACGACCAGAAATCCTCTTCTTGGATGAACCGACCTCGGCTCTTGATCCTGAACTAACGGCGGATGTATTAAAAGTTTTAAAGCAACTTGCCGACGAGCACATGACTATGGTTATAGTTACTCATGAATTGGATTTTGCTAAAGAAGTGTCGGATCGAATTATCTTCATTGAACATGGCGAAATCGTCGATCAAGGCACTCCGGCAGAATTGTTCGCTTCTTCCAAACCCCGGGTTCAAGAATTCATTGGAAAACTTTCCAATCGTTAAATAAAAAAAGCAAGGTGAAACAAGGCCTTGCTTCTTTTTTTTATTGTCGTGAGACGTTCTCCTTTTTGGACTTACACTCTTGTCATAAAGAATGAGTTTGTCTTGGCTTCAAATGAATCAACTCAAGGCATAATGATAACGGTAAAATCTCTGTCCATTTCCAAGTAGAAAGGAAGAACTACGTGAATTGCAATGAACGACCAAATAAAAAATAGGACCAATAAAGTCAAATATCGCGTACAAGTCTTTATTGATAACAACCTCTTTGCACAACTTGTCTACCGCTATTTTCACGACAACGTAGGAATTCGGGGCGCTGCTTTAGCCTACTATTTGTTGTTTTCGGTCTTTCCTTTAGTTATTTTGTTATCGACCATTATTTCGAGAATGAATATCGATATGAATTCAGTTTTTGAGACGCTATCTCGCTTTTTACCCAAAAGCATGAGTGAATTAATCATGAGCTATTTACACTACATTCAAGCTGATTTCAATCAAAGCATCATGAATTTTGCCATTGTGTTTTCGATCTATTTTCCTTGGCGTGCCATTAAAGGATTGATGCATGATATCCGTAAGGCATTTCGTCAAGACCATCTCAAAAAGCCCTATACGTTTTTATTACGAGAACTCTTTTGTACTATTACAGTTCCACTATCGATTTTAATCTCACTTTTTTCCATTGTATTAGGACGCAAGGTCATTCTCGATATCATCGGCCTCTTNCCTCCCGATACCTTTCATTTTTCCAATGTTGTTCTTTGGGTTTGGAACTATGCGCGTTTTGTATTAGCGGCTTTTATTATGACTATAGCTCTTGCTACAATTTATCGTTTTTCTTTAAATCATGGGGTTCATTTTAAACAATTGCTTCCTGGAACCTTTGGGGCGGTGATCATTTGGGTGATCGCGGGCATGGCTTTCTCTTTCTATAGTGAAAATTATGCCTCGTATTCTGTCGTCTATGGAACTTTAGGAGCGGTCATTGTACTTTTGTTGTGGCTTTATCTGACGGGAGTCGTCTTCATTATGGGAGCTGAATTCAATGCAGTACTTTTGGAATTTCAAAAACGAAAAGCCAAAGCTAAAGAGCTTGAGCAATCTCTTCAAATGAGTCAAGAGAAACAAGATCTTCTCGAAGAGAAAGAGAAAATTCTAGAAAAAAATGATTCTACTTCTTTGTCTTTGAATGCTTTAGAAGATTCTTGGAATGAAATTCCACCCATTCCTCTTTCTTTAAGTAGTTCTTCCTCAGCTAATAAGGAAAGTCCTACTTCAGAGGTGGATCTTTCTTCCTCTTCAAATTCCGATAATCCAAGCAATCTTAAGATGTCTTTGCCCATTCCTCCATCGTCTGATTTCACCAATTCCTAATTTTGGTGATATATTTATTCACAAAGAAAGGAAGTGAAAAAATGAAGATCGCTTCTTGTTAAAAACGAAAAATAACAGGAAACGACCACATCTTTTTACTATGCCTATTTCTTTCATGAAATTTTTTCTCAAAGACTACAGTCGTTTCAAGAGCTGTAGTCTTTTTTGTTCTTGAAACGACAAGCTCAAAGATAAGCGCACTGTCGTCCTTTGTTGATAACCTGAATTCGTTTCATTTCTGAAACGATGAATCTTTCTCAGATTTTATTCTCTTTTATTTATCTCTTTCGTTTTCGGGAGGCTCATCGTTCTATTGGAACAATAAAAAAGTAAAAATAAAGAGATTGAACTCCATCCAATTTCATAAGATAGATAAATAAAGGGAGAAAACTCATTCAAATTTTGATCGTTCTAAAATAGGCCGAATTCAAGTGGATAAAGAGAATGGTCCGTTTTCAGTAGGAAAGGAAACCAATCATGTCTACCATTCAAATTTCAAATCTTACCTTTGGCTATGATTCCAGTCCCCAAATTCTCTTTGAAGATCTCAACCTCACTTTGGATACAGATTGGAAACTTGGTCTTGTTGGACGCAATGGAAAAGGAAAATCAACCTTTTTGCGCCTCCTGGCCGGTCAAGAAGCCTTTTCAGGATTCATTCAAGCCCAAGTGGAATTTGAATATTATCCACCTAGGCTTTCCGATTTGGATCAGCTTCCTATAGAAGTTTTTCATACTCTGTGTCCTTTTCAAGAAGACTGGGAGTTATTGAGCGAACTCAATCAATTGGATCCAAAACTAGTAAGCGAAGTTTGTAGTCGGCCTTTTTCCTCCTTTTCCCAAGGCGAGCAAGGAAAGTTTTTGATGGCCAGCCTATTTTGTAAACCCCAAACGTTTTTATTGCTTGATGAACCGGAAACGAGTTTGGACTACGAAGGTCGTAAAGCTCTAGTGAAGTATTTAAAGGGAAAACAAGGATTTATCTTAGTGAGTCATGATCGTTTTATCTTAGATGAACTCGTTGATCACATTCTTTATCTTGAGGAAGAGGAAATGAGCCTTCAAGTAGGAAACTATTCTTCATGGAAAATCAATCAAGAGGCTAAAGTCCAAGGACTCCTGCAAAAAAATGAGCAACTTCATCGTGAAATAGAACGCTTAAAGCAAGCGAGTGACCAGACAAAAAATTGGGCTCAAAAAGCGGAAAAACAAAAGAAACAAGCCTTTCGACACAAAAATCAAGCAAAAGAATTTATCGATCGGGGTTTTCAAGGACATAAAGCGGCTAAAGTCATGAAGCGCTCCAAGTCCCTTCAAAAACGCCAAGAAAAAGCGCTCGAGGAAAAGAAAGATCTCTTAAAAATCGTAGAAACGCAAGAAGAAATCAAAATGCCCGTTCTTGCTTGCCCTTATCGAACGCTGATCAGCCTTGAAAAGGTGCAAGTGGTATATGAAGAAAAAGAACACAGCCTTGTTCCTCTTACCCCTATTTCTTTTTCTCTTCATCCTAAAGATTGTCTTGCTTTACATGGACTCAATGGAGCAGGAAAAAGTTCGATTCTCAAAGCGATTCAAGGCCTTCTTCCTTATCAAGGAACGATTACAAAACCAGAGCGGTTGATTTGTTCGATCGTTCAACAAGATGTATCCGATCTAAAAGGTTCCTTTCAAGACTTTGTCCAAGCCAAACAAATCGATCCCACCCTCTTTATGACGGTATTGCGAAAGCTTGGCTTTGAACGCCAAACGTTTGAGCAAGATCTTTCGACTCTATCTCTTGGCCAAAAGAAAAAGGTTGCCATTGCAGCTAGCCTTTGCCAACCAGCTCATCTCTACATTTGGGATGAGCCACTCAGTCATTTGGATCCCATGTCTCGTCAACAAATTGAAGAAATGATTGTTCAAAGTGAGGCGACCATTTTGTGTGTCGAACATGATGAGCGTTTCCTTCAAGCCATTCAAGCCCAAATTCTTGAAGTGAGATAGAAACAAAAAGCAAAAAAAGTCGATTTAGTCTTTTTTAGAACCACCAATAACTCAGAGCTTTTTTCATACGAGCTACATCTTGAGGTAAAAGATAAATCGAACAACAGCCACCTAGACAATCAAATGTTCCGATTCCTTTTTCATCTAGATGAACTTCTTGATCAGACCGCGTGATGTCCACAAAGGAACACCCAGCATATTGAGGAAAACGAATTGTACGCGTTTTAGGCCCTCCAATCGTAAAGAGGACTAGAACTGGATGGGCCCCAAGCATCATCCAACAACACTTTTGAGGATCGTCATCACATAGATTGGCATAGGGTCCTTCCAATAAGTGATTGCGAATCCAGACCATTTCATCCAGCAAAGGAACGGGAGGATTTTTCGTTTTGGAAATACCGTGAAGATCCCCTAAAAAGACACAGGGAACTTGACATTCTCCTAGCAAAATTAGGGCATAGGCTGAGGTTTTAAACCAATCCATAACCCAGGATTCAAGAGCTTGTGTGGGTTGTGTGTCGTGATTGTCCACAAAAGCCACGGCATAATCGGGCATAGCTTGAGAAAGAGTTCCATTAAACAAAGTCCGCACATCATAATTACCAGAAGAGCGTGAAGCATTGTGCAAATTGTAATGAAGAGGAACATCGAAAAGTCGCATACAGTAATTGCAATCGGCAAGATATCTCTTAAGATCCTCTAAAGAAGCACTCCAATATTCTCCTACAGAAAAAGGACCCGCAGTAGTTTGGGCATGCATCGTGGCTAGCCAACTCGTAAAAAAAGTCGCATCGATGGATTTAATCGCATCAAGCCGATATCCATCCAAATCAAAGCGATTGGTATACCAAATTCCCCAGGTATCTAAAGCCTCTTTTACTTTAGGATCCAAGGTATCGACATCTAATCCCATGATATAGTCAAAGTTTCCCTGTTCTTTAGAGACTTTCTCATCCCACTTTTTCCCTTCAAAGAGCATGATTTGATACTGATTTTTTAAATTGCGATCAGTAGCTTTAAAAAAAGAGGCATCCCATAACAAGGAGGAATATTTTCCCTTACGATTTGCAAACAAGAAGCGCGTATATATCTTAGTAGCATAAGGAGTACTGATAAACGTGGTGCGATTTTGGGGATCCACGTTACGAACCAGCACTACTTCTTCTTCATCTCCACCCATACGATGATTAAAGACGATATCGGCAATGACTTGGATAGAGGCTTTATGACAAGCATCAATAGCCGCCTTGTATTGTTTGGCTGTGCCATATTTTGTGCGTACTGTTCCTTTTTGGTTGAACTCGCCAATGTCATATAGATCGTAAGGCGCATATCCATTGTCCTTTTTCCCCCCAGCGCCTTTATAGGCTGGAGGGAGCCAAACCATCGTATAGCCAAGTCGTCCTAATTTAGGAGCTAAGCGCCGTAAGCGCGTGTATTGAAATCCATCGGCTCGCGTATACCATTGGAAAAATTGCAACATAGTTTCCTTCATTTTGTTCTCTCCTTTTAGGCTTTTTCATTGTACAAAGAAGCTTCAAAATCTTTGGCTCCTTCCTGATTCTTTTCATTTGGTATAGATCTATTTTTTCGGAGTTTAAGGCTGACTATTTTCTTTAAAGAGAGTCTAGAGAGAAAAAGCAACTGCTAAAATAAAAGCATTAAAGACTCAAGATTTGATAAGGACTAAAAAAAGAAAAAAAAGCTGAAAAGAGGAAGGGAGAAGAACGTGGAGAACCAAGAAAAAAAGCTTGATCAGGAAACAAAGAGCCAAGAAAAGCCAAATTTTCAGGACTCAATGCAAGCTCTTATTCAAACAGAAGAAGCAATTATTCAGAGTACTTCCCATGACTCCTTTGATTTTCGTCAATGGATTTTAGAACAAAGAAATAAAGACTATGAACTCCGTCAAGAAGATCCGGATTTCTTCGTATTGGAAACCCCCTACGGTCGCAGTGAGATTAAATTTTACTTAGGCAATATTGCCGAGATGTCTATTATTCGTAAGCGGGATGAGGAGTTACGCTATTATTTGCACTTCCAAATTTTAGATAAGAAACACGCCATTAGCCTTTACCATGAAATGGAAGACATCTTAATGTCTTTAAAAGAAGAGCATACTCTTCACGTACTCTTATCCTGCACTTCGGGAGCGACAACGGGATTTTTAGCCGAAAAGCTCAATCAAGCCGCTCAATTGATGGGGCTTGATTATAAATTTGAGGCGACATCGTATTTTTTATTGTATGAAAAAGCCCAAAATGCAGATATCATCCTTATCGCCCCCCAAATTCGCTACTTACAAAAGAAGCTAGAAATCGCTATCCCCAATAAACCCATCGTACCCATCCCAACAAGAATGTTTACGTCCAATAACGTAGCCGATCTTCTCGATTTTATTACGGAAACGATCAAAGAGCGTCAAGCTGAAAAGCTACAAGAAGAAGAAAAACAAGCGAGCACCATTCAAAATTGTCCAAACTGGCCTTCCTTAGAAGATTATGTAGTACTTCAAATTATGATGTTGTTTGATTACGATCAAATCAAATTGCATATGCGCTTGAGAGATCATGGAAAATTGATTTTGGATGAAACATCTCTGCATCATAAACTCACGATGGCGAGTTTACAAGGA
>JAAVAY010000069.1 GCA_014803815.1 Allobaculum sp.
TATTTTCGAGTACGCGCTTTTTACGCGCTATAGCTTTTCGAACCACATAATAGGCTCCGCCAAAGACAGTAAGGTTGGCTACCACATACCAACCAATGTAAGAACAAAGGAAAAGAAAGATCATAGACAGAATGGCAAAAAGACACCAATACTTGGCCATCACTTCTTTTAGGCTATTGAGAGTTTTCATAAAATTCCTTTCTGGATTCACTTTACCAAACCATTTTTCTTCTTTTCTTATCCTTTTAAACTGACATTCAATTTTATTTAGGAATCCAATCAATTATGGCTATTTTGAGATGAAAAAAGGTGACTTATCCTAAGACAAGTCACCAGGGAAAAGTGTAAAAACACAAAAGGAAGCAATTGAGAGATTTGAGAGATTATAGATTAGGAAAGGTTTCCAATTAATGGGAAGGATCGGCAACGAGCTTAGAGGGCACGTTGAAAAGAGGCTTAAAGATTTGGTAGATGTACCAAGCTAAAATTATAAGAGCAAAAATGGTTTCCAAACTAAAAACGCCAGTCGTCATCCAAGTACCTAGTTGGTACACCATTAAAGAAACCGCATAGGCATAAAACATCTGCCAGCCCACCGAGAAAAGTGTCCATTTCACACTGTTCATTTCTTTAGCCACCGTGGAAATTGCTGCTAAGCAAGGAGCATCCAATAAATTGAAGATCAAAAAGGATACCGCCGCTAAAGCATTTGGAAACATGGTGGTAACAGCAGCTAAAAGTTCTGGATTAGCTGTACTGTCATCTGCCACATTGGCCAAAATACCCATCGTCGAGACGATTTGTTCTTTAGCTACGAAGCCAGAAAGCGCCGCAGCAGTTGCTTGCCAGTTTGCAAAACCAAGGGGGGCAAAAATGGGAGCGATCCAACTACTCAAAATGGCGAGAAGTGAATCTTGTGTCTCCACCAAGCCAAAACCTGCTTCATCAAAACCAAAGGATAATAAAAACCACGTTACGGCACAACACGCAAATAGGATGGTTCCAGCCTTTTTCAAGAAGTGCCAGCATCGTTGCCAGGTTTGACGAAGTACGTTATTCAATCTTGGCCAGTGATAGGCAGGAAGCTCCATGATAAAAGGAGCAGCTTCTCCTTCGAAGACTTTGGTGTGTTTTAAGACAATCGCAGAAAGAATGATGGCTCCAATACCAAACATGTAGGTCGCCCAAGCAATCCACCACGATTCGCCATTGCCAAGAATAGCTCCAGCAATCAAAGCGATGATGGGAAGCTTGGCTCCACAAGGCATCGACGTGGTGACGATCATCGTCATTTTCCGATCCCGTTCCTCTTCAATCGTACGCGCAGCCATAATTCCTGGCACCCCACATCCAGTCGAAACCATAAAGGAAATGAACGATTTTCCGGAAAGACCAAAGCGGCGAAACACGCGGTCCATGATGAAGGCAATACGGCTCATGTAGCCACAGTCTTCTAAAAAGGACAAAGCGAGAAAAATCACGGCCATTTGAGGTAAAAAGCCTAATGGTGCTCCGATTCCCCCGATAATTCCATCCACGATTAAGGAAATCACCCAATCGGAGGCGTGAATGCTTTCAAGAAAAGCACTCATTCCGCCTTGAGCCCATTCGCCAATGAAGACATCATTGATCCAATCTGTAGCCCACGTTCCGATGGTGGAAATGGCTAAGTAGTACACTCCAGCCATAATCAGACCAAAAATCGGGAGAGCTAAGAAACGGTTGGTAAGGATTTGATCAAGGCGTTCGGATATAGAAAGAGTATGCGTGGTGTTTTTTTTCCACGTCTTATCTAATATTTTAGCAATCCATTCGTAACGCTCGTTAGTGATGATGCTTTCAGCATCATCATCCATGGTTTGTTCTAAAGTAGTACGAATCGCATCCACTTTTTCTTGGTCTTGAGAGGAAAGATGTAAAGCCTCTACAATCAGCTCATCGTTTTCTAAAACTTTAATGGCTAAATAACGACTGTCATTTTCTTGAGTAAGAATGGCTTCGACTTGGTCAATCGCTTTTTCTACCGTGGAAGAAAACTCGGCTGGGTGAGGAACTTGATGGTCATCTACCACCTGCACTACTGCTTTCATGGCGGCCTCTAAACCTTCTTTATGAATAGCGGAGACTTCAATGACAGGGCAACCTAGTTTTTTGGAGAGTTCTTGAATGTTGATTTGGTCTTGTTGCTTACGAACCAAATCCATCATGTTTAAAACGACCACCATCGGAAGGCCAAGCTCTAATAATTGACTCGTCAAGTATAGATTTCGCTCAATGTTTGTGGCATCTACGACATTTAAAATTGCATCGGGTTTTTGATCGCTTAAGTAAGTACGACTCACACGCTCTTCGGGAGAATAGGGCGAAAGTGAATAAATTCCCGGCAAGTCTTGGATTTTGATATTGGACTCACCTTTGTAAATGCCTTCCTTTTTCTCAACGGTTACGCCAGGCCAGTTGCCGACGTATTGAGAAGAACCAGTAAGAGCATTAAAGATGGTCGTTTTGCCGCAATTGGGATTGCCGGCTAGTGCAATTTGAATCATCGGTTTTTACTCCTTCTCTTTAAGCGCGGCTCACTTCCACGCATTCGCATTCTTTTTTTCGTAAGGTCAATTCATATCCGCGAATGGTGATTTCCATGGGATCGCCTAAAGGGGCGAGCTTTTTGATTTGTAAGGCCGTGCCTTTGGTCAACCCCATGTCCATAAGGCGGCGCTTTAAGGCTCCAGTGGCATGAATTTTTTGAATGGTTGCCTGATCTCCAGGCTTTAATACATCTAAGGTCATATTTCTCCTTTCTTTAGGCCTCTTGCACTTGAATGCGACTGGCTAATTGTCGATCCAAGGCAATCCGTGATCCTTTGACTTCGATGATGAGATTTTGTCGGATGGATTGTTGCAAAGAGATGGTCTCGTTTTCAACAAGGCCAAGATGCCCCAGGTGACGGCGCAGCTTATCATTTTGACTGATGTGTACGATTTTATAGGAGTGGCCAGGTTGGCCAAAACAAAGTGGCATAGTGAAATTCCTTTCTTGTTTTTCCATAATTTTCCATTTTAGAGCTAAATTTTCCTTATATATAATTAAGTTTCATATGGCTAACTTTTGATATTTTGAGTTTACTATGACTAACTTTTAAAATTCAAGCCTACAGTTAGTCATAGTAAATAAAAGTTTGTCAAAACTAACTTTTTTGATGGATTTTCCCCTTCTTTGGAAAAATTGCCAAAAAAAAACTGTTTCGTTTCCCAACCAGCGAGAATACAGAAACAGTAGGAGTAAAAATTGAAATCAGGAAAATGACTACACTGCTTTCAAGACAATGGAAAAAGAAGTCATGCCTTGATCACAATGCACTTTAATTTTTCCTTGATGGCTTTCCACAATGCTTTTGGCAATGGCTAAACCAAGACCATACCGGCCTGCGGAGCTGTTGCGCGAACTATCAGCGCGATAAAATCGCTCAAAGATTTTTTCTTGTTCCTCAGCCGAAATAGCCTCTCCAGTATTCGATATGGTAAGGATGGCCTCTTTTCCCTTGCGCTTGAGACTCGCTTTCACTTGGCCGGTGCTGTGGGCGATGGCGTTGTCGATTAAAATCGCAATGACTTGTTGCAAAGAGGCGCTTTCTCCCATCACAAAGACATCAGGTTCGATGTCTTCTTCAAAAGCGATGTCTTTTTCAAACATATAGGCTTCCATAATTAAGCACTGTTTTTCCAGAAGATGAGAGAGATTAAGCTTAGATAAATTCACTTTTCCCGCATCAGCTTTGGTCAAATCCAATAAATTGACGATCAAACCATTCATACGCTTGGCTTCTTCTTTGATGTTTTCTAGCCAGCGAGCTTGGGGATCTTGTTCCATCGCTTCCGCATTGGCCAAAATGATGGCTATGGGCGTTTTGAGTTCATGACTGGCATCAGCGATGAATTGTTTTTGTTTTTCCATCGTCTTTTCAATCGGTGCGGTCATCCAATTGGCGGCCTTGCGACACACAAAGAAAAGCATCACTTCAAAAAAGAGCGCTATTAAAAGTGACAACATCAATGTTTTGAGCAATTTGTAGGAGACTTGTTGTAGACCAACCATAACTAAAACGGAGGGAGTAGCATAATACCAAGCTACTTCATCCACATACAAATTCCCTGTTGACATTACCCCAGTTTGAAAATCGTGACCAATTTCGTCGGCCTCTTCAATGAGTTCTTCAACATCGATGCCTTCAAAAGACGCACCATACACTTTCCAAGGAGTACCATGATCAAGAGCGATTAAAAAGACTGGATTATCGTAAAGAAGGGATAAACGATCCATATCAGGATCATCTTCTTGTTCTACGCTTGTTTGGTCTTGACTTGAATCTAAAGCAGAGGTGGTACTATTTGAGATTTGTCGTTTCCAAGGGCCAAAGCTTAGCCCCATGATTTCTCCTGAGACTTCACTGATTTTGAGTAAAGAGCTTTGTAAATCTTCTTTGGCTTCCATATAGGCTTGGTAGTTTTCCATTCCCACCAGCAATAAGACCAAAACCGTAAAGAGAGCAAACAAGCTCCACAACATCTTCCGCTTTAACTCACGCATTTTTCGAATGGATGCGGTAACCGAGTCCTCGCACTGACTTAATTTCTAAATCGCTTTCTAAAAGACGTAGCTTTTTACGCAAAAAGGATAAATACGCTTCGAGGTTGTTGGATTCGATGTCGTTATCCCAACCCCATACTTTGGAGTAAATTTGTTCCTTGGATAAAATTTGGCTTGGATGCGATAAGAAGTATTCCAACAAGGTATATTCCTTGCCGGATACGGGAATCGCTTCTCCTGAGGCTTGGCTTCCTAGTAAACCACTCGATAAATCCAAGTAGGTATTGCCTAGACTCAGGCGATTTTTTTGAATGCCTGTTTGTTTTTTGAGTTGAATGTCTACGCGTGCCAAGAGTTCTTCCATATGAAAGGGTTTGGTCATGTAATCGTCCGCGCCATTTTTTAAGCCATTGAGTTTATCGGAAAGTTCTCCACGGGCGGTTAACATGATGACTTTCGTTTCAGGAGCCAGGGCGCGAATGTCTTCTAAAATTTCAAACCCATCTTTTTTGGGTAACATCACATCTAAGATGACCAGATCATAAATGCCGCTGCTCGCTTTTTCCGCCCCCATTTCGCCATCATAGGCGATATCGACTTGGTAGGTATGGTTTTTAAGCATTGCGGCGGTGGCTTGGGCCAAACGTGGCTCATCCTCTACGATTAAAATTTTCATTTCTCTCTTTTCTCCTTTTTTCTTGAAAAAGATTTACATCTTAATTTTACTTCTTTTGAGATTCGATCCCTTTGGTTGTAAAGTGCTTTACTTAAAAAAAATTGAAAAAGGCCTTGACTTTTCTCTTTTTATTGTAGATTTTCTTGAATGTCTAAAAAAGACGATAAATAGAGAACGAGAGATTACCCAATGACTAACATACAAGTTTTTCCCAAACTCGACGAGATAGAAGATTTTTTTAAGCAAGTTGCCAAGGATTGCCAAGAAGTTGGGCTCACCACACGGCAAGCCTCATTTAACATCAACTCGCGCTTGAAACGAACCTTAGGGCGCTGTTCTAAACAGGTTATAAAAACAGGAGATCAAGAACAATTTTTCATCGATATTAATTCCTATGTGATCCAGACTCACAGTGTGGCCTTATTGCGCGATGTTGTCGCCCATGAACTGATTCATACCATTCCTGGTTGCTACAATCATGGCCCCACTTTTCAAGACGCCGCTAAAAAGCTCAATGGCTGTTTTCCCGATCTGTACAATGTACAAGTAAAGACAAATTTAGCTGATTATGATCTTGAGGCTCCTAAGACCAATCACTATGAAATTGTGTGCAAAGATTGCCATCACACGATGTATCGTGAACGTATGTCTAAAACACTTCGCCACATCGATCGCTATCGTTGTCCAAAATGTCATGGACTTTTAGAGGTCTATCCAGTAGGCTACGGAAATTAACTTTAAATAGAAGGGATTCTCAAGGGCTTCTAAAATTTACAAAAAATTTTAGAAATTGATTGCGCTCATTTTTCAAATGGGGTATACTGATCAAGCGTTAAGGAATTACGGAGACTTAGCTCAGTTGGGAGAGCGTCTGCCTTACAAGCAGAGGGTCAGCGGTTCGAGCCCGTTAGTCTCCACCAGTATTGCCGACTTAGCTCAATTGGTAGAGCAACTGACTTGTAATCAGTAGGTTGGGGGTTCAAGTCCTCTAGTCGGCACCATTTATGACTCGGTAGCTCAGTTGGTAGAGCACTTGACTTTTAATCAAGGGGTCCAGGGTTCGAATCCCTGCCGAGTCACCACTTTTTTTTTTGCTTTTTTGAATAATGAAAATGGAAAAAGAGATCAAATCCTAAAAAATTTGATCTCTTTTTGCGTTTTACTCAACCATTTTCCCCTCAAAAAATGAATCCATGTGATGATGTCTCCAATTCCCCAACCAAAAAGAGTATTCCACCAGATCATAGAGTAGCCCCACTTTTCTTGAAGAAGATAAGTACTGCTCACACGAATGGCTAAGGCCATCGTGGCGACAAACGTGGAAAAGAGGGCATCGTTGGTGCCTTGAAAGAGCCCTAATAAAGGAAAATAAGAAGCAAAAATAGGAAGACACCAGGCGACAAAGCGTAGATGAGAAGTGCAATAGAATACAGCTTGCGTTCCGAGTCCAAAGGCAGCTACAAGAGGTTTAGCCCAAATAAACACGATGAGTGCAAGGCTTATGGAAATCATTTCACAAAGTAGAATGGTGGCTTGGGCTCCCGTTTTGACTCGTGCGAGTTGATTCGCTCCGATGCTTTGGGCGGTATACGTTCCTTGGGTGATCATAAAAGCACTCGCTGGCAAGGTTAAATAGGTTTCTATTTTTTGCGCGACGGTAAAGGAACGCGTCATCGCTTCACCATAGCTGTTGACGGCGCGTTGGATAAAGCCAAATCCAAACGACACGATGAACTGGTGTAAGGCCATTGGAAATCCAGCTTGCACGATGCGCTTGGCTAAAGTCCAATCAAAGGTAAAGTCTTGAAGTTTCCAGCGTAAGAGCGGATATTTTTTCATCATGTAGACAAGTCCCACGACAAAAGAAAACAGTTAGGCTAAATTGGTGGCCCAAGCCGCCCCCGATACTCCCATTTGAAAATAGGATACAAACAAAATATCAAGGCCGATGTTGGCTAAACTCGCCACCAATAAAAAGTATAAGGTGGCTTTGCTATGGCCAATTCCTCGTAAAAGAGCTGCCACAATGTTGTAGCCAAATTGGAAGAATAGTCCTAAAGCATACACTTGAAAATAGGCATCGGCTAAAGACAACAAGCTTTTTGGTGTGGCTAAGATATGTTCTAAAGAAAAGCGACTGATCACAAGGGCCAGGACTGTAGCCAAGAGTCCCATTCCAAGGAGCAACAAAAAAGAAGAGGAGGCTTGTTTGCGCAACTCTTTTCTTTGATTGGCTCCAAAGCGTTGAGTGATCAAAATGCCAGCTTCCGCTGAAAAGCCATTGACGAGTGCTAAAAAAGCTATTGTTAATGCTCCACAAGCGTCTACGGCGGCTAAAGAGGCTTCGCCCAAAAAATTTCCAACGATCAGAGTATCAACTGTATTGTAAAGTGGTTGAAGCAGCAATCCCAAAAGCACCAGAGTGGTAAACGATAAAATCGCCTTCCAAGGCGTTTGAGTGGTGAGGGTGCTAGAATTCATTTTTTATTTTGGAGGATCATTCCTCGTTTCCTCTTTCTTTCGCTTTTAGGATAACTAAAGCGAAATCCACAGGAAATGCCTTAACGTAAGAAAATGGTTTTTAGAAAATCTAAAAACAAAAGACGGAGGAATAAAGATGGATAGGCACGAATTAACCATCTTTATTCCGGTAGCCAATCAGAGAAGCTTTCTAAAAGCTGCCCCAAAGCTATATCTCACACCAATTAGATCCCTAAACTTGAACAACTCGTTAGAATGGAGTGGATGAAGCGCACCAACTGCGGAATTACTCTCCCTGTAGCGAGGCGTTCCATGTACCAAGATGCCAAACAAATTGATTACGTTTTCTAATGCAGCAATCGAAAAAGCCTGTCTGCTTTCTCAAGCTGAACAAAATTCGAGTAGGTACCTCGCTTTTGCGCTCGTGTAAGCCTCTTGTGGATTTATGGGCGGATATCGAAGAAGGCCACACCTCCTTTCAGCTTCGCCTTATCCCCTTTGACGATCATCCTACTGGTTTAAACTTTATGCTCAGCCAACTTGGAAGGCAGATCGATTGTTTATAGGTCCTTGCGATTCCATTGACTAGCCAAAGCGCTATAACATCCTTCTTTTCCATTCCTTGTCGCCCGCCGTACCGTATAACCATCTCTTAGCTAAGAAAAAGAAACTCACCTGGTTTGATCTAGAAGGAGAAACGTTTTTCATGGTGCGCTGTGACATCATAATGCTTTGCATGATGAGATCTTAGAAAATCATCCGCAGATCAAAATTGTGGATGCATTGAATTTTTACGATCCATCTGTCTTTAATGAGTGTGTAGAGATGAACTATGTCATGGAAACCTTAGACATTTGGAAAGATGTTTATCCTGATACCACTACCGATGGAGTGGGAATATAAAATCCCATATGGTCTGGTGTAGGTGAAATCGGCTTTTTCGAACGTTCGTGACTTTATGATTTTAATCCACTAAAAAATCGCTTCACAAGAAAACAGCTAAGCCTAAAAGATTACTGTGTAGGCGAATTTCTATATTCGCTTTTTTTAAGGAACTAGAAGTTTTAAGGTTCGGGCGATGGCAATATAACAAGGCGATCCCGAACTCAATAAAATGGAGATGACTTCATGAAGGGAAAGCCCATGAAATGTTCCCCGATTTTTGGATTCCTTTGAGGTATCGACATTGTAGAAATTGAGTAAGCACTTTGAAAAATAACCATAAAGATCTCTATGACCAAATAACTCATATTCTATTTCTTTTACTCCTTGGCCTTTAATGAGATAACGATAGAGCACCTGGGCTGCTACCCATTCAATAGGAGTATCTTGAGCATAGTTAGGATTGATTGGTTCCAAAAGTTTTATCATAATTCCTCCACTGTTGAGGAAACTATAGCAGCCTTCTATAAAAAGAAGACTCAAGCAGCTCTTTTAAGATAATTTGTTCGAGGTAAAAGGCTTATTTGTCTAATTTGTAAAACGAAGCCTTAAATAAAAAAATGATAGGAAACTTGCGACTTCAAAAGTTCTAGAAATAAAAGGTTAGAAGTCCAAAAGGAATGAGCTCTTTTTAGGGATGGCCTTCTAAACGCAGGAGTAGTGATGAGACGAGAAGTTTGGTAAAAGTTTATCGAAAAGGGGCTTGCCTTTTTACTATCCCTTTTGGTAGGATAATGGACGTAACGCATGGAGACTTAGCTCAGTTGGGAGAGCGTCTGCCTTACAAGCAGAGGGTCAGCGGTTCGAGCCCGTTAGTCTCCACCACGATTTTGGAGAGATAGCGAAGTGGCTAAACGCGGCTGACTGTAACTCAGTTCCTTCGGGTTCGGCAGTTCGAATCTGCCTCTCTCCACCACTGCAGGTGTAGTTCAATGGTAGAACTTCAGCCTTCCAAGCTGACTACGTGAGTTCGATTCTCATCACCTGCTCCATTTT
>JAAVAY010000070.1 GCA_014803815.1 Allobaculum sp.
CCATATATATATATATATATATATGATCTTTTCAGAGTTGAAATAAAAACTTTAGAAAGGAAATTTATGGTTAAAATACTTCTTTCTACTTTTATGAGTGGGTCTGTACTTTTTTCAGCTCAAAACGTACCTATATTCACTTATGAAGAAAAACTCAATATAAAAAAGGTAGAAATAACAACAGAAAAAACTCCTACAGAAAGGAGAAAAAATGGATTTAAAGAATATTAATTTTAATTATTCGCAGTCATCTGAGAAGATTCTTCAAGACCTAAATGCGCACTTTGAGACGAAAAATTGGTATGCCATTATTGGAGAATCAGGAAGTGGGAAAACAACTTTAGCCAAAATTATGAGTGGAATCCTAATTCCTTCTAATGGTGAGTGTCTTATTGAAGGACAAGATATAACTCAATTGTCCGAAGAAAAAAGAAGTGAACTCCGTCAAAAGAAAATTCAATTCATTCATCAAGATTTTAATTTAATTGACTATTTAACCGTATTAGAGAACGTTATGCTACCTGATATATTAAGCCGTAAAACTCCTGATCAAGAAAGAGGAGAAAAAATACTTGATCAACTAGGAATATTAGAAAAAAGAGATGTACTTCCTGATTTTCTTTCTGGAGGTCAAAAACAAAGAGTGGCTATTGCTCGCGCTTTGTATGCAGATGGAAAAATTATTATTGCGGACGAACCGACTGGAAATTTGGACGAAAACAATCGAGATGAAATCTTAAACTTATTTTCTGAACTAAAGAAACAAGGGAAATTGGTGATTACCATTACACATGATTCTATAGTGGCTTCCCAAGCCGACCAAATTTTAAGATTAGAGAGTGGTCACTTAATATGAATCATTCTATTCACTTCTATCTTCTCTCTAGGCTTTTTAAAGTAAAAAAGAAATTCATGATTGTGCTTTGCTCTTTGCTTTTCCTCAGCGGTTTTTTATATGGAACGGGTTGGATATTGCCAGAGTGCTTGAAGGCTTACAATGAAAAATGTGCCAATTCGACTGGATTATATGATTTTGTTCAAGTGGGAAGCCAAGGAAGGGATCTCTCCAATTTGGCCATTCTAGTAAGCCTTTCTTCTCAAGAACAGGCTCTTTGGAAGAATCAAGAAATAATTCTTGAATTTTCTACTCATCCTGAAATTCAATATTCCGAATTAGCTAATGGCACCTATCCCAAAGAAGGAGAAATTCTAATTTCTGGTATCACTTCTCTTTTTTATGATCTAAACGTTGGTGATTTTATTCCTGTCCAAATCGGTAAAGACTTAAAAACTTTTCAAGTGAGTGGAATTATAAGAGGCTTATTTGAAAAATGGATTGTATTTGATTCCAATCCTCCTGGCCCTGTTTATTCCAATTGGTATTCCCTTTTATCAGGAGTCACTCCAGAACAAATTGATACAGAGATCTTGACTGGGATTACTTTTAATCAGCAGCGATTAAGTTACCGTTATTCAGATCAAACCAATCGAATTCTCGCTTCTCAAGTGATAAAGTTCTCCTCTGTCTTTTTTGTTTTCTTTATTTTAATAATCGTGGAATTTCTCATTGAGCGTATTTTAAAACAATCTAATAGTAGTTTGGTAAAAGCGGGAATGAGTCCAAAAAATGTGCGAAGAATGAATCAATATTTCCTTTTTGGAATAAAAATAATCAATCTTTTCTTAGGAATGGGGATGAGTCTTCTGATCTGGAAGTGCGCTTTATATCTTTTCCATAAACCTACTTCATTTCTAAATACTTTGGTTACTCAAATACCATTTCATTTCTCTGCTACTTCTTGTATGGCCGCAAGTGGGATTTTAGTAGCCTTAATCGGTCTCACGTATTTTGTTACTCTAAAGATTTCTTTTTCAAAAAAAAGAAAATCCTTTAAAAAGGAAAAAGAAATCCTCGGGCGCATTTATACTCGTTCTTTTTATCCCAATTTCTTTATCGGATTGACCGCTCTTCTTCTTTCTACACAACTTGTAATTGGTGAGTCGATGTTTATTTTTTTTCAAACTCCCCTTCCCAAAACAACGAATGAATCTTCTATTGGATTATCGTGTTCTATTGAGTTTAAAAGGGTAGAGGAAGTTCAAGAATTTTTTCAATTCTCTCAAAATATAACGAATGGCCTATCATTCAAATTGGATGGAGAAGTTTTTCTTCGGCCTCCCAATTTTGTTCTTCCTACAAGTGATAGTGTGGCAGCTCAAAATCCTCCCATGCTTGTTTTGGATTCAATTCAATATGAGAAATTTTTTCCCACTCAAAAAAATGAAATTCTTTTGGTNAGTCCNGAAAAAATGGATATCAAAAATGCTTGGTTTATGGTCGCTTCGAGACAAAATTCTGATTTAAATACTCTTAATGCCGTANTAGAGAATAAAAGANNAATCATGGAAGAAAAAGAAGTTATAAGCCTTTCTTCTCAAGANCTTTCGCTTCCNNATTATATTTCAGTNTATNAACCAACTATTTTTATTCCTCTATCTCGATTGAAAGAATTGGTTTCCCAAGAGTCATTTTCTAGTTTTGTAAGTCTTTATAGNAATGAGGNAATAGATAGNTTTTTCCAAAATTGTTTCGACTTTTTAAAAAACTATTCGATTTCAAATATATCTGGTCATAANCAAAATGAAGTCGTAGACCAGATACGGTTGATGAATTTATCTCTTATCAATTTAGTAAGCNTAAATGCNCTCATCCTNGAATTGGCTACNCTTTTTTCTTGGCTTATTCTTTACTGGCTCTATTTGCAGACGCAATGGCCAAATATTCAAAAATGGANNTGGGCAGGAATGACGAAAAAACAANGCATTCAATTTGAAAGNAGAAANCTGATCCTTTCTTCTNTTCTAGCTTGTCTAGGAAGCTTTCCCTTTTTTCTTTTCAATTATCTTTCTTGGATTCGTGGTTTAGAGTTGATAAGCCTTTTGAGTTTTAACGGTCTTTTCTTCATTTTTATCTTAGGAAGCCAAATTAAAAACTGGTTGACCAAAGAAAGTCTTACTACACAGTGATTCCAATCTTCTTTACCTATTGACAGGAAAGTTTAAATAGTTAGTTTGAGTGGAAAACGAACTTTAATTCTTATTATAGATTATCTAGGCGTTTTGGTTTTAAATATTCCCTAATTATTAAGGTCTGTTTTTTATTTGAAATAAGTAACTGTTAATTTAACATAATCAAATTTCTAATTAAAAATAAATATTATCAAAAACCATAACTAAAAAAACAAATTTAATATAATAAAGAATAAGAAAAGGAGAGAGATCATGAGACATCGAATCAGATCCATAATCAGTCTTAGCTTGATCCCTTTAGTAGGGATGGGTTGCTCCACTCCCTCTATGAGTGCTTCCACTCAAGATTCTCAAACTGTCCAAGAAATTGATGAGGTTCTCCTTGAATTTGAAAACCAGGAAATGACTCAAGTCCCCCAAACATCCAAAAATGGAAAAATTAAATTGATTCAAGCCACAAGATCGACTGTTTTAGTGGAAGCTTTAGAAGATGATGGTTCTTTTTTGGATGCTTTAAATCAACTTCAAGAAGAAGGATTGGTTGAATTTACAGATGTTTCAACAGAAGATGGAGTCGCCATTACCTCCGTCTATGGCCTTGCCAATGGATTAAATAAAATTAGAGAATTATGGGAAACCAATGATGAGGAGATGCTCAGTCTAAAGGATTATAAAGAAGTTTATGGTGGGACTCCTTTATTTAAGTGGAAAGTTTTTACTTCTCTTAACCAGAAAGAGGATCGTTTCTATACATACGGTTCAGAAAGAACATGGGATGTGGATGGAAGAAGTGTATTTACCACAGAGGCTTATGTTCCGATCAATAAGCTTCCATTCGTCGCTTCAAATTACTACGCTTTGACTTATGAAGTCGATATTCAAGCGATTATTGAAAGGCAACTTCAAGAGGAGTCTTAAATAGGCTTATGAAAGACATTTCCTTTCTCTTAAAGAGAATTTATGGATTCAATAAATAAATATGGGATGGACTTGTGGCTTAACAAGCTTACCCACATTCGTTTGCTATTCCGATTGTTTTCCCCATACTTTTTAAGCTAACTCAATATCTTCTCATCGCGGCTAGCTTTGTAAGCTTATTGGTTTTTACCAAAAAAAACGGATGGTATTTTGGAATTTCTCTTGTTCTTAGGTCTTAGATTTCTTCTTCTCTATGCCGACCTAGAGAGGAAAATGATTGAGAAGATTTTGGAATGGTCATTCACAAAGATATTTCTAAACGATTAGAGTGTAGAGCAGAATGATTCACGATTCTGCTCTTTTTTATGTATTCATCTAAGTTAAGAACGCGAAAAAGAAGGAGAATAAAAAAAGGCTTTCTTTTTTAGGAAAATCTAATTTTTGAGCTTTTTAAAACGATTTATGTTTGTTTTTGGCGTTTTCTTCTTTCCTATCTTTATACTGAAAGTCTAGATGAAACCTAAATTTTAATATAAAAAGTGAAGAAAGGTGAAGGATATGACAGATCAACAATCTCTAAAGCCTTCGTGGCGGGAAAAAGATCCAAAAGAGGTCAAAGTTTTATTGGGACTGAGTGGTGGAGTGGATAGTGCTGTGGCTGCAAGTCTTTTAAAAGAACAAGGCTATGATGTCACCTGTTGCTTCATGCGTAATTGGGACTCCTTTGCCAACAATGATATTGCCGGCAATCCCGATTTATTGAATAATGTGTGTCCGCAAGAACAAGATTATCAGGATGCAAAAGCTGTCGCCGAAGCGTTAGGTTTACCTATGTTGCGCGTGGATTTCATTCGAGAGTATTGGGATGATGTGTTTTCCGTCTTTTTAAAGGAATACAGCCGTGGCCGAACTCCCAATCCAGATATTTTATGCAATCAATTCATCAAATTTGATGCATTTTATCACTATGCGATGAAACAAGGCTTTGATGCCATTGCTACAGGGCACTATGCGGCTTCGAAATATGTCGATGGAACCACTCTTCTAACAAGAGCCCATGACCAAAACAAGGATCAGACTTATTTTTTAGCCCAAATTGAACGAGAGCCTCTATCGAAAACGATTTTCCCACTAGGAACCCTAGATAAATCCCAGGTTCGAGAGATTGCTCAAGCCCTCAATTTGGACACAGTATCTACCAAAAAGGATTCCACAGGAATTTGTTTTATCGGTGAACGGAATTTCCGTGAATTTTTATCCAACTACTTACCAGCTCAATCGGGTAACATCATTGATTTAGATTCGGGGCAAGTGGTTGGCCAACATCAAGGCGTTCTCTACTACACCATTGGTCAACGCAAAGGCTTGCATATCGATCATTTTGCGGGGCCTTGGTTTGTAGCGGGAAAAGATGTAGAGAAAAATGAATTGTATGTAGCCCGTACAGATAAACGCCATTGGCTTGATTCCGATGAGGCCATTGTAGAAAACATGCGTTGGTTAGTGAGTGAAAATTATCCATTGCCTCAACAGTGCACTGTAAAATTTCGCTATCGTCAAAAGGATATTCCCATTACTTTAGAAGTCAGTGAAGATCGAAAGAGCGTTCGTGCGCTGTATCCACAAAAAAGTACAGCTGTCACTCCGGGACAAGAAGCTGTTTTTTATGATGGGGAGGTTTGTTTAGGTGGAGGAGTGATTGAAATCGTCCGTTTAAATGGGGCCGATTTGTTCGAAACGATCAAAAATCAAGCCAAAGAGGTGCGACATGGCTGAAGCCAATTCAAATGAATCTTCTTTAGTGTCTACCTCGATTACGGGAAAAATTTCTACGATTTATTATGCCCAACATGGATTTTTTGCGGGCCAGTTAATTAACGAAGAGGATCAAACGCCGGTACGGGTGGCCGGAAGCATTCCTAATGCTTCTTTTCATGAAGGAGAACGTTGGAGCTTTGAAGGGGGATGGGAAAACAATGCGCGTTATGGACGCCAATTTTCTATCCACCAAGCTACTCTTTCTCCTCAACAACCAGGCGACTTACTCATTGGCTTTTTGAGTTCTAATTTGTTTAAAGGCATTAAAAAAAAGCACGCCCAAAAGATTATTGATACCTTAGGCGCACAAGCCATTCACATCATTCAAAAAGAGCCTTCCGTTCTCACCACAAAATGCGCTTTAACCTCTAAGCAAGCTGATACCATTTCCGATAAACTGAAAGACTTGCGATTGAGCGGCAATACTATTGATTTCTTTTTAAAATGTGGGTTGGACACCGGTCAAATTCATGAGTTAAGCAAATTTGCCAAGAAATATCCTGAAAAATTCAAACGCTTGGGAGCGGATCCTTTTTATCCTTACTTTTACCACTCGGGATTTGGATATACGGGAGCCTTGCGTTTGGCCAATGGTTTTGGATTGAGTAAATCCGATCCAAGACGCACAGAAGGGGCCATTTTTGATGCGTTATCTCATTCCACTTGGACAAA
>JAAVAY010000071.1 GCA_014803815.1 Allobaculum sp.
GCGATAATCCTTGACCACTTTTTCAATGGTCTTGGATTCGTTATAGCATGGGATCAAAACCGCAATTTTCTTCATAATGACCCCATTATAAAAGGTTTAGAAAAAATAAGAAATTGCTTACTCGTTCTAGAGTAGCTCTATTTCAAGGTCCATCCGCTCATTAAATTTTCCCTAAACGCAAAAGAGTCTTCACTTTTCAAGTGAAGACTCTCATTTGATTGCTTTTTAGTCTAGAGAATAGGCAGAGAACTCAAAAGGGAAATCTTTCCATGCTGCTTCTAACTCTTAAGGAATGATTTCTATCTCCATCTCTTGATCTTGGCTTTCTAGACTGTTCTTGTGATCAAATTCATCTTGTTTTTTCGCTTGACTGGCTTCTTGAAGCTCTTTTCGATTGTCCGCTTCTTGAAGGGAAACAGACAGATCAAAAATCACCTGATCGGTCTTTTTGTCTTCAAATACAATTTTATAAGGAAGCCTTAAGTTGGTGAATAAATCCCCATCGGCTTTCACACCGATTACATACTGAATATCTAAGGTTTCAAAATCTTCGGGATTGATTCGAAACTCCACGACATCGGAACTTGGACTCTTGACTGAAGTTTCTTGATCACTCAACGCCACTAAAAGATGGGCGTAGCGATTGATCGCCTTAAAGCTTTCTTCATCGGTAAGTCCTAGAAACTCCCATTTTTTTAAATCGGGATAAAAGTTGACCCCATTGACCACTTTGGCTCCATTAGCTAAAAGCAAACCTTGAAACAAATCGTCACGCAAAGAAAGCCACCATGCTTGTAGATTTTCAGCAACTTGTTCTTGAATGGCTTGAGCTAAAGGATAATCCCTTACTGCTGCCGTGCCTTGCATTAAAGGATTGACTAAAAGACCAGAGCCAGCTGTCCAACAAGCCAAAAAACAATAGAATAGTTGATACCACTTTGTAAAAATCAGCCATAAACCGATGGCTACTAAAATTGGAATGAGATAGAAAAAAGGAACAACCACTACTCCTAAATACGGTCGAAGCATTTCCACAAAGCCTGGAAATAAGAAATGCTTCGTAATATCCAAAGACAGCAACCCATAGGCCACGCAGACAATGAAACCCGCCCACTTCTTTTTGGGGATCGATTGGGTAACAAGCATTTGAAAAGACCATACGGTAAAAAAACTGGATGTGACCCCAAAGACCGTATGAATGCGATTGCACATCGAAAGTAGCGTCAGTTTAGCTAACCATTCGGGAAATTCAAAGAAGAAAAATGACAATTGAAATCCCAAAGCCAGAAATAAGATATCCCCAATGTAGCGTTGCTCTACTTTGTGTTTACGAAGAAACCACCATAAATACGGATAAAACATCATGAAAGCTAAGCCAAAATGCGTATAGGAGGAAATTTCACTGTTGTTTAAGATCACCGGATCCGCATAAGGTTGAAAGATCCCTACGGTATTGAAAAATAGCTTCCATGTCCCCGTTTTGTCTTCCCCTCCGAGTGTAACCCGAGAGCCTGGATATTCGGTATTAAGCAACAGCTTTAAGGGCTCCCACATACTCCAAAGGGCCGGAATCAAAACAAAACCTACACCGAGAACAACACAAACTATGTTGAGAAGGTTGCTTAAGTGCCAAGAAAGCTGATCGCGATCGCGATACAAGCAAGCCAACATCAAGGCAAGCATCAAAACGCCTAAGGGGACTTGTAAAGAAGGAAATAAAGCTAAGGTAAAGCCGGTGAAAGAGCTGATAGCCAAAATGGTAAAGAGCCACTTCTTCCAGCCTTGCTTGATGAAAAAGTAATAGCCTACAACAAATAAGGCACAAGCCCAAAAGATCACATCGTAAAAATGGGGGGAAAACCACCAGACATTGGCAGGAGCAAAGGTAAAGATAAAGGAGCCAAACACCGCCATATGACGACTTTTGGTCAAAATGTAGAAAAGCTCTAAGCTGACCATAAACATCAAGATGGTTTTCGAAAGGAAATACCAAGAAAGACCATAGGCATTGCCNAGTAGGATATAGCCCCANACAAATGGTTTTCCAATGAGNGTTGGNCTTAAAACNGGAGAGTTGTANCCCACAATCATGTCTTGTCCAGTCAAAGACATCTGATGGGAGATTTGTTGAAANTCGTTNTAGTATTGCGAGAAAAAATAGGGGAGTTGCACNTTGTATTCATCAGGACGTGAAAAGCGAGCNACTCCAAANAGNATNGAGTCTTGCACACTCGAATCGGCCGAAAAATGCTCGGCATACGCGGCCACATTAGAAAAGTGGAGCTGAAGCAAAACGCCCACNACAAAAAGGAGAAGAGCGATAAGCCAGCGCCACTTNTATAAAATTTCAAACCATTGATTGAANTTGCTTTGAAAGCCATAAACGAAATAGATTGATCAAAGCAATGGGAAATCCAATCCAAGCAAACAAAGCGCTATTGGGAAACCAACTCAAAATAGCACAAGTGACCAGTACCATCATGAAGGTTTCCAATACGATCTCTATTCGCTTGATGGAAAGAACTTTCGTTTTGGGCCGATTCAGTTTTGGTGCCATTAGGCCATACCTTCAGAACTGGAACTGTCCGCTTTAGAAGATTCCTCTGAAGTTTTCACGGAAATTTTTTCTACGGACGGAGTTTTTGGCGCACCACTCCCAGGAAGAGGCGTTGATTCTTTACTTCCTTGTGGGTTTCGCGTACTTGGACGTGTAGAAGATTTTGAATTACGTATGGTTTTATTGGAGGCTTTATCCGTCTCTTTGGTTTCTTTAAAGGAATTTCGCGTTTTTTTAGAAAACCCTGGATCTCTTGTTTGGGAAGAATAGGGTGATTTTCGATTTAAAAGATTGATCATATCTTGCTCTTCCCTACGGATCTTATTTTCTAAATGACGAATTTCTTTTTGTTGACGAAGCATCGTTAAATCGCGTTCGAATTCGCTCTTTTGATTTTTACGCAAGCTCGTCAAGATAACACCCGTAAAAAAACATAGAAAAGTACAAATTCCAAACAGGCTTACCATAATCAAAGTGGGGATACGATCCACTTTTCCGGTACGTAAAAAATCAAGATAAATGGGAATAAATAAGCAAATCGTCACCACCGCGAAGAGAAGGGAAATGCAACTAAAGAAAGCGAAAGGCTTCGTATCGCGCAATAACGTTCCAATCGTTTTGAGAACCTTCGCTCCATCGCTTACGGTATTCAGCTTAGACTCACTGCCTTCCGGACGGTCGCGATATTCAATGGCAACCTCGGCCAAATTCATGTTGTTATCCAAGGAGAAAATCGTCATTTCTGTTTCAATTTCAAATCCCTTAGATCGAACGGGGAACGATTTCACAAAATCCCAAGAAAAAGCTCGAAGCCCCGTCATGATGTCCGTCACATCGGCATCGTAAAAAGTGTTGATCAAAAAGCGGACCAAACGATTTCCAACATTGTGGAAAGGACGTTTGTTCTCGGTAAAGTAAGTCGAAGAAAGTCGATCGCCAATGGCCATATCGACTCCATCGTTTAAAACCAAGTCAGCAAGCTTTTTAGCATCACTGGCTGGATACGTATCATCTCCATCGACCATCACATAACAATCCGCTTCAATGTCGCGAAACATCGAACGTACGACATTACCTTTCCCCTGTTTGGGTTCATAGCGCACAATGGCGCCAGCTTGACGAGCGATTTCATCGGTGTTGTCCGTGGAGTTATTGTCATACACATAAATATCCGCATGCGGAAACGTAGCGCGATAATCCTTGACCACTTTTTCAATGGTCTTGGATTCGTTATAGCATGGGATCAAAACCGCAATTTTCTTCATAATGACCCCATTATAAAAGGTTTAGAAAAAATAAGAAATTGCTTCCTAAAATTCCTTAGGCAATTCGAAGGTCTTTTCTACTGTGAAAAGCTTCTCCTCCTTTTTCCACCATCTGTTTAAATCCAGCTAAGAGATCGATTTTTCTCTTAAAAAGAAGAGAATTCGGTTCTTTTTTTCTTTTTCTGCTAAGGTAAAAAAGAATTTAGAATAACAAGAAAGGAGAGATTGCCTTGAATCGAAGAGCTAAAGCGACTCGCTTTGGCTATTCGCGCAAAACGTGGACTTGGATCACGATCTTTCTCGTCCTCGTTTTTGTGCTGGATGTGATTTGGATGCTCACAGTTCCCATGGATAAATCCCCTGATGAGTATCAACGCATTATCTTATCTAACTACATCTATTTGAATGGTCGTCTTCCTAATGCATGGGAACCTGCCGTGCGCATTGAAGGCTGGGGATTTTCCTATGCCTTACGTCCCATGCTAGTCAATATCTTGGGTGCCTTCAATATGCGCTTCGTTTCTCTCTTTACAACAAGCACATGGGCTTTGGTGCTTTCGGTGCGCATTATTTCCGTAATCAGTGGCGTGATGATGGTTTATTTTTGTTTTCGCATTTGTGAATGGCTGGAATGGAAGCCCGCTTGGGCGTTTTTCTTCGGCTCAGTTTGTGCCTTTACCCCTCAGATTACGTTTTTGTGTAGCTACCACAACAATGATATTTTCAGCATGGCTTGTGTCACGGCGGTTTTGTATTGTTGGGTGCGGGGGATGAGAGAAAACTGGACGTGGGGCGATTGTTATCGTTTAGCCATTGCTCTAGGATTGACCATTTTGTCTTATTACAATGCCTATCCTTATGTTCTGTTTTCGATTCCTGTCTTTTTCTTAACCGCTTTTCACCGTGGAATGAGTCGGGCTGCTCAGCAGCTCGTATGGAAAAAAACGTTTGTCATCATTGGGATCACATTTTTAATTGCGGGATGGTGGTTTATCCGCAACATGTACTTGTATGATGGCGACGTGTTAGGAATGAAAACGCGGTTAGTGATGGGAGAGTTGTATGGTGATCCCAATTTAAAGCCTTCAGTCGTGTTTAAACCGTATCGAGAAGGGATTTCTTATTTCGATGTGTGGAACTATACCACAAGCGATGGATTTTCTTGGAGTCGTAAAACATTTTTCTCTACGATCGCTTTGCTTGGCATTATGGACTTTCTTTTTCCAGCAGAAATCTATGATTTTGCGGCTCGTCTTTTGACGATTGGCTTAGTGTTATTTGTGGTTCAATATGTGGTTTGGCTTGTGGCG
>JAAVAY010000072.1 GCA_014803815.1 Allobaculum sp.
GGCGACTTTTCCTGAAACGCCCGTATCGATTTCATCGAATATAAGAGTACCAATGCCATTTTCCGCTTGAAAGACGACTTTTAAGGCTAACATCAAACGGGCTAGTTCGCCACCACTGGCCGATTGTTTGATCGGTGTCATCGGTTGGCCAGGGTTCATACTTGCGATGAATTCAATCGCATCCATGCCATCCTTGGAGGCTGGCTTGTTTTCAAAGCGGATGTCAAATTGACAATGCTCCAACATCAAATCTTTAGCGTGTCCTTCGATTTGCTGCTTGAGTTCGGGAATGATGGCTTGGCGCTTGGCGTGAAGTTGGCTGGCCAAATCGCGATACACCTTCGCCGCTTCTTTGCGCTCTTTTTCAAGCTGTTCAAAGAGTTCCTGACGGTGCAAAAAGCGATCCACTTGTTGGTTGATTTGCTCATAGGCGGCCATCATCGACTCATAGCTGCCGCCATACTTACGAAAGAGCAGTTTAATTTGATGTTCTCTCTCTTGAAGACGATCGAGTTGATTGGCTCCTTCTAGAGCTCCATGTTGCAATTCCTCGACTTGTTCAAAGATATCCTGCATTTCGTAGTATAAATTGCGCAGTTTCCCTCCAAAGTCTTCTTTAGTGGGTGTGGCTTCAAGTAAACGCATCGCTTGATAGAGAGAATCGGAAATGCCTTGATCTTTTTTCCAAGCATAGTAGGCTTCGGCCAAATTTTCCACGGAGGCTTGCACAGCGGAGGCTTCTTGAATTTGTTTGGCCAGCTCTTCGAGTTCACCCGGTTGCACATTGGCATTTTTGATCTCTTCTAGTTGAGTGGCTAAAGAGTCCAAGTAGTCTTCCGAAAGCGTTTCGCGTTTGAGTTTGCGCAACTCTTGGACTTGTTGATGCAATAAGGCATAGGCCTCGGCAGTTTGTTCACGCAAAGTTTCGGTTTTGGCAAAGCGATCGAGTAAATCAAGCTGTAAAGCGGGATCAAGCAAGCGAATAGTATCCATTTGCGAATGCACATCAACCATTTTGGCCACAAGTTGGGCCACAAAAGCATTTGTGGTCATACGAGAATTGAGCAACATCCGACTTTTACCATTCGCGGAAACGATGCGGGTTAAGATGATGTCTTCTTCGCCATCAAAGCCATTTTCATTGAGCATCGCTTTGACTTCCTCGTTTGGCTCGCTCAGCACCATTTGCAACACAGCTTTATCTTTTCCTTTGCGCACAACATGTTTAGAGGCTCGTCCACCAGAAATGGCTTCAATGGCATCGATTAAAAGCGATTTTCCTGCCCCTGTTTCCCCTGTAATCACCGACATGTTGCGGCGAAAATCGATTTGAGCGTTTTCAAACAAGATGTAATCCTGAACCATCAGTTGTTCAATCACTCCATCCCCTCCTTTTGGTGGCATAGACTAAGTATTCTTGGTTGCCTTTGCGCCCTACTACGGGGGAAGGAATCCATTTGGTGGTGGCATAAAAGGCATGAAGAAAATCGAGGACTTTGTCTAAGGCTTCTTTTTCATATTTTGGGTGGCGGATGACGCCTTTTTTGTTGAGAGCCTTGGGTCCACATTCAAATTGGGGTTTGACCAAGACCACGAGATGATCGGGGACAAATTGTTTGAAGACTGGGCGCAAGATGTCTAAAGCGCTAATAAAGCTTGTATCCATGCACAAAAACTCGATGGGCGGATCAAACCAATCTCTTTGAATCGTTTTAGCATTGATTCCCTCCATTTTTACTACGCGAGGATCGGTTTCTAAGCTTGGTGCAAGCTGCAAATGCCCGACATCGAGAGCATATACTTTGCAAGCTCCATGTTCCAAACAACATTGAGTAAAGCCTCCCGTGCTTGCCCCGATATCTAAGACACACTGCTTGTCTAAATCGATATGAAAGGCTTCAATGGCTGCTAAAAGCTTTCCTCCTGCCCTAGAGACGTAATCGTGCTCGATAGGAGCCACTTGTATGTCATCTTGCTCTTCGACTTCAAAGGCGGGTTTTGTGACGACTTTTCCATTCACTTGTACTCGCCTAGCTTTGATCGCATCCGCTGCTCTAGTTCTTGAGCCAAGCGAATCGCTTAAATATTGGTCAAGTCGCATCCCGTTTCTCCTTTTTTGCGGTTTTTACCGCTGGCTTTTCTAGGTTTAGGGTATCGAGTTTTTGAAACAAGTCATCCATAGTGATGTGTTGCTCTTGGCGGAGTTCAAAAATTGTTCCTTGTTTCACAAAGCCATCGTGCAAGGAGAGCTTGGAAAAGTGAGGATGTTTTTGGCCAAGATAAGCGGCAATGGTGGTGGATAAGCCGCCTTGGGCGCTATCGGTTTCGTAGACGATCATCGGACGGTTTAAAGCGATGAGTTCATCAAGCATGGTGGTGTCGATGGGTTTGAAAAAGCGGGCATTGACCACAATGACCGAACGCTTTTCATGACGCGCTCGCTCGATGATACGATCCACATCCTGGCCATAGGCAATGATGATTGGATCGCACAGAGAAGGATTTCCGACCACGGTTTTTGTCCAAGAGCCAATAGGAATTTCTTCAAGGTGAGAGAGCACGCGATAGCTCACGTTGCCTTTGGGATAGCGAATGAAAAAGGGATGGCGACAGGCAAAACCCGTATAGAGCAGATTTTGCGCTTCCCAAGCATCCTTAGGCTGACAGACGATGACATTGGGAATCGTTGATAAAAACGCGATGTCATAAATTCCTTGATGAGTTTCTCCATCGGCCCCAACTAAGCCTGCTCGATCAATGCCAAACACCACTGGCAAATCCATGCGCGCAATATCGTGTAAGACTTGATCATAGCCGCGCTGTAAAAAGGTGCTGTAAATGGACACAAAAGGTTGCAAACCGCCAGCCGCCATCGCCCCAGCCATCGTGATGGCATGCTCTTCCGCAATGCCCACATCGAAAAAGCGCTTAGGATACTTTTGGGCAAAGGGCAATAAGGCACTGCCTGTGGCCATCGCAGGAGTAATGGCACAAATGCGTTCATCCTTGGTGGCAAGGCGAATTAAAACGCGTGTGATGAGTTGAGACCAGCTGATGGAGTCGGTCTTCTTGATGGTTTTAAATTGGCCACTCGCAATATCAAACGGTGCCACTCCATGCCATATCCCCGTGCGATCGTCTTGAGCATAAGGATAGCCTTGCCCTTTGGTCGTGATCACATGCACGACAATAGGCCCATCGTGCTCTTTGGCGGTTTGAAAGGCGCGGATCAAATCTCCAATATTATGGCCATCGATCGGACCGAGATAGTCCACATTAAACTGTGTAAACAAAGGAGCATCAATCATCCGCTCTTTGAGGCGATCGCGCGAATAGCGCAAAAAATCCAAAATCTCTTTGCCTACATCGCTTGAAGAAAGCGATTCATACAAATCCCGCTTGGTCGTACGATACAAATTAGACAAGCGCAGGCGTGTAATGGAGGATTCAATGCCGCCGCGATTGGGGGAGATAGACATATTGTTGTCATTGAAGACGATGATCATCTTGCGCTTTTGGGCACCCAAATCGTTGAGAGCTTCTAAAGACATGCCATTGGCAAGCGAGCCATCCCCGACGACACTGATCACTTCATAGTTTTGGTTGGTTAAATCTCGAGCGACCGCAAAGCCAAGCCCCGCCGAAATCGCTGTGGATGAGTGGCCCGCTTCCCAAGGATCGTGTTCGCTTTCACTGCGCTTTTGAAATCCCGAAAGGCCTTGGTATTGACGAAGTGTAGAGAACGCTTTGAGGCGGTTAGTGATGAGTTTATGTGGATAGGATTGATGACCCACATCGAATATGATCTTATCTTTGGGGGAATCGAAGACGGTGTGCAAGGCGAGGGTGAGTTCGATCACCCCTAAATTGCTGGAAAGATGTCCCCCCGTTTTGGAAATGGACTCAATTAAAAAAAGTCGGATCTGGTTGGCGAGGTCTTCGAGTTCTAAAAGGCTAAGCGTTTTGAGTTGTTGCGGATGATGAAGTTGTGACAGTCTCAACTAAGTCCCTCCTTTTAAATTGTTTTTAAAGCCTAGCAAAACACACCTAGAGGCTAATGGGTACGCGTTTTGAGCTGGTGAATCAAAGTGCGAAGTAAGTCATCCTCCAGTTCAAGCTGATCAAGAAGGCTTTGAATGCGTTGATCGTATTGTAAAACCTGCTCTTGGCCTTCTTCCACTGTGAATAAGGAAAGCATCGTAGCTTTTTCGTTGCGGGTATCGGATAAACTTTTTCCCATAGCTTCCACATCGGAGAGAACTTCTAGCAGATCATCTTGGATTTGAAATTGAATGCCGATGAGATGGCCAAGAGCAATCCAAGTGGGCACATCTTCTTCATGCCCCGCTAAAATGGCTGCACTCGCTAGGGGAAGAGCAATTAAACAGCCCGTTTTGCACCTTTCAATGGCAATAAGATCAGAAAGACTCGCTTGTTTGGTGGCTTGTAAATCCAAATCTTGACCATAGCACATCCCATTGGCTCCAGCCATTTGAGCTGTGAGATGCACTAGAGCGGGAATTTTAGAGACATCTTGAGTTTGACAAAGCGTTTCAAAGGCAAGGCTTTGCAACGCATCTCCAGCTAAAAGAGCCGCATCGACTCCAAATTGTTTATGGCAAGTGGGACGACCCCGACGCAAGTCATCGTCATCCATCTCTGGCATATCGTCATGGATCAAAGAATAGGTATGAATCATTTCAATAGCATTACCCATGGGAAATCCAAGATGAGGATCCACTCCATAGGCTTCTAGAGCAGCAAAAAGCAACAACGGGCGAATCCGTTTACCAGGAGCCAACAAAGAATAGCTCATCGCCTCTTTTAAACGAGACGGGATAATGGAAGCCAAGGGAGTCATTAATTGCGCTTCAAACTCCTCTTTGAGTTCGTTTAAGCGTTCAGCTTGCTTATCCATCCTTACACGTCCTCTTCAATTAAGGCATTCATCTGCGTTTCAAACGCTTCAAGTTGATTTTGACAACTTTTGGATAAAGCCAATCCTTCCTTAAACAAATCCATGGCTTTTTCGAGTTCCACTTGGGGACTGGAGAGTTGAGCGACGATTTGTTCTAAGCGATCAAGGGATTGTTGGAAAGTGAGTTTTTCTTGAGCCATAAAAGCCTCTCTTTCTAGAAGAAAATATAAGATTTTTATTTTTTTCGTACAAGCTCTCTTTCAGTGACATCCTCCCCCGCCTAAAGATGGGGGGGCTTCCTTTCGCACAAGCGAACAGTCGGTTCTCGTTCGATAGCACTACTGTGCTAAGCATAAGCGAGCTATCCCCGTGTGCCCCACGGTTTTTATTATGTTTTGGTTATGCCTTTACAAGCCGCATCCCCTCGTTTCGGATGTTTATAGGAGCGTTTACATCTCTGTCGTGATGAGTGCCACATTCGGGACAATCTCACTC
>JAAVAY010000073.1 GCA_014803815.1 Allobaculum sp.
TTGCATTTCGACGTTCGATCTTGTTGTCTAACTAAATTCTTGAGCAATCGGCTTGTGCCGTTTAAGCATCGTCATCATATGAATTTTATAAAAAGATATTAATTTAATACTTTTTTTTTTTTTTTTTTCAAAAACAGGAATAAGACTGTAAATAAATACATTATATTCATGAACAAAGCTGAGACTGTTAGAGCGGTCTCTTTTTTTGTTCTTCCCTTTTTCGAAAAAAAAAAGGAAGCGAGTTGCGCTTCCTAGAAATTAACAAGAAGGAGTATAGAAATACGTGGCCTGACAAATTTTTTGAGCGGGGCCAGTCATATACACCATTTGGTTTTCATTGATGTCGATGTGAAGTGTACCGCGTTTTAATTCCACTTCGATGGAAGGCCCACACAGTTCTTCCAAATAACAAACCAAGGCACTCGCACAAACGCCCGTTCCACACGCCAAGGTTACGCCACAACCTCGTTCGTACGTTTGCACTTGAATGTGACTTGGATCGAGAACGTTGACGAAGTTGACGTTGGTCTGCTTGGTAAAGAGAGGATGGAAACAAAGAGCTTTTCCTTTGGCTTCAATATCACCCATTGCTTCTTCATCAAAGAGAACGGTGTGGACAGTTGACATGAAAAACGAATAAATCGTTTTGTCTCCCACTTCAGTTTCGACTTCTTGTTTCCAGATGGGGGTTTCACTCAACGCCTCGATAGCTTTAGGATCAAAGTCAGCTTGGCCCATGTTAACCCGAACTAGAAATGGCTCATCCTGTAAGATTTCAACAGTTTTTAGTCCTGCTAAAGTTTCAATGGGAATGAGTGTTTTGCCTTCTTGATGGGTTACTTCAGGACTATCTTGAAGCAATCCTTCATCGCGTAAAAAGCAGGAGAGGCAGCGAATGCCATTGCCACACATGGGGGCGATAGAGCCATCTTGGTTGTAATACTCCATGAAAAAAGGATGCGTGCGCGCCACGATTAGTCCATCCGCTCCAATGCCTGTGTGGCGATCGCATACAGCTTGGATAAAGGATGTGAAATCTTCTTTGGGGATGCGATTGGCTTCTTCTTCACGAAGAAGGATGAAGTCATTGCCCAAGCCGTGGTATTTAGCCAGTGAAATCGTTTGATTCATCCTAGTCTTCCCGTGAAATCAAATCATCCAAGCTTTGCGGGCGCACAACCCAACGCCATGTTCCATTGTCTACAAAGACGACACCAGGCATAGGGAGTTTATTGTAGTTGCTCGCCATCGAATAGCCATAGGCACCAGCCGTGTAGATCAAAAGCAAGTCGTTTTCTTCTGCTTTTGGCAACGCGATATCACGAATGACGATATCTCCACTTTCGCAACATTTGCCAGCTACGGTGACGACTTCTTCTTTAGGCTGATCCATTTTTTGAGCTAAGTCAGCCGAGTATTTCGCTTCATAAAGGGCAGGACGAATGAGATCAGACATACCACCATCCACAAAGAGGAATTTGTCTTTGAGACTTTGTTTGATCAACGTCACCGTATACAACAAATACCCCGCTTCGGCCACCATAGAGCGACCAGGTTCGATGGAGACGATCTCAATTTGTAAATTGTGCTTTTTAAAGGCCTCTTGGCAGGCTTCAATGAGCGTTTGACAAATGGTTTCCACTGATTTTGGCGTGTCTTCTTCGGTATACCACACGCCAAAGCCACCGCCTAAATCGAGCTCCTTAACTTTGATTTGTGTACGTGCTTCAAAGGCTTCAATGAAGGTGGTGAGTTCATCGATCTCTTTTAAGAAGGGATCCGTTTCAAAGAGTTGGGAGCCGATGTGGGCATGAAAGCCCGCAAAGTCGATGTTGGAGACTTCATTTAAAAGCCTTGCCGCCATGTCGATGTCTTCCACTTTGACAATGGGCATCCCAAATTTGGAATCGGGTGTCGCCGTTTGGATGTATTTGTGGGTATGGGCATCGACTTGGGGATTGACGCGCAAAAGAGTGCGCATGGTGGTAAAGGGATAGTCTTTGGCCACTTCACACACACGTCTTGCTTCCTCAAGGGAGTCGCAAATGATCGTTCCTACACCAAATTCAAACGCTTTTTCAAGCTCAAGAGGAGTTTTGTTGTTGCCGTGGAAGTAGATACGCGACATATCAAAATCCGCTTTTTTGGCCGTATAGATTTCGCCTAAAGAAACGGAATCGCAATATAAGCCATTGGCCTGACAAAGGCGAAGCATCGCTTTGCAGTTGAAAGCTTTGGTGGCATAGACGATGCGCGTTTGAAAATCTGGACTTTGAAAGCTCTCAGTGTAGGCTTTCATTTGGGCCACTAAAGCGGGTTCATCATAAATATAGAGAGGTGTTCCACATTCTTTGGCTAAGGTTTCTACACTTACCCCCGAAATGGCGGCCACGCCATCTTGAATGGTTACGCCTTGAAATACGTTTTCTTTCATATTGTTGGTGTCCAAACCGTCAAAACTTTTTCTGGGTAAGGGAAAGTTTTGGATACAGTTTGAAAACTCCTTTCTTGAATGATTGGAGTGTACACGAAGGAAAAGAAGAAGGGAAAATTTTTGAGTTGACTTTAGACAATCTAGCTTAAAATGCCTAAAAATTCAGTAAGATGGAAGGTATGAACAACCAAACAAACACAGATCTTGAACAAGTAAAAAAATGGCGACGGGATTTGCATCAAATTCCCGAACTTGCTTTAACCCTTCCTAAAACCCAACGCTATCTTTTAAACGAACTCTCTACTCTCGACTGTTCGCTTTCTCAGCCCATAGAATATGGTATTGCTGCTTTTTTTGATGCGGGTAAAGAAAAAACTCTCGCTTTTCGTACAGATATGGATGCCTTGCCTGTTTTGGAACAAACAAATGTTCTATTTAAAAGTAAGCACGAAGGATGCATGCATGCTTGTGGCCATGATGGACACATGAGTGCAATGCTGCTTTTTGCCAAGCGCTTAAACGAATACTACAAAACCCTTCCTTATAATATTTTGCTCATCTTTCAACCTGGGGAAGAAACACCAGGAGGGGCTAAGCCCATGTTGGATACAGGCCTTTTTGAAAGGTACAACGTCATTCGTGTCTTTGGTACCCATCTATGGCCTCTCATCGAAAAAGGCACTTTAGCGACTCGCAAAGGGCCTTTGATGGCGAGTGCCACCGAAGTCGATGTCCGCATTCATGGCAAAGCCGTTCACTCCGCGCGCAAAGAAGAAGGCATTGATGCCTTAATGGTTGGCACGATGTTTTTAAAACGCGCCTATGAAATGGAACAAGCCTTACCTTCTGAGGTTTTCCGGCTTTTGCAATTTGGCAAGATGGAAGCAGGTGTTGTCCGAAACATCGTAGCAGGTGAGTGTGTTATTGAAGGAACCCTACGCGCTTTTGAAGACGAATATGTAGCGTATTTAAAAGAGGGCCTTGAAGCCATTGCCAAAGACTTAGAAGAGCAAACAGGAGCCAAAATTGAAATCATCTATCACTCTGCTTATCCTGCTGTGATTAACGATGCGGATTTAGTGGATACTCTTTTGAAATTGCGTCCTGAGATGCAACTTTTAGAAAAACCCTTAATGATTGCCGAAGATTTCTCCTATTATCAACGCAAAGTACCAGGTGTCTTCTTCTATACCGGAACAGGAACGGGCATTGAGTTACATAACGCCCATTTTGATTTTGATGAAGACATCCTTTTAAAAACGGTGGATTTGTACGAGGATCTCGCTCATCAGTCTTTTGAATAAAGGAGAGTGAATAAAGGAGAGACAAAAGTTATGAAAATCGAACACGTGGCCTTATATGTAGAAGATCTTGAAAGAGCCAAAGATTTCTTTGAGACTTGGTTTCAAGCCACTAGTTCTGCTAAATACCACAATCCCAAACGACAGTTTTCCTCATACTTTTTGTCTTTTGACGATGGCTCGCGTTTAGAACTCATGCATCTGCCTCACTTAGCCGACCTTTCCAAAGAAAATCGTACAGGATTAGCTCATCTCTGCTTTTCTTTAGGAAGCAAAGAAGCTGTGAATCAACTCACTCACGATTTACAAGAAGCAGGATATTCTCTGGTTTCTGGGCCTCGTACCACAGGAGATGGCTACTATGAATCGTGTATTTTGGATGGAGAAGGCAATCAGATCGAACTTACCATCTAAAAAAGCTGTCCGGATTGGACAGCTCTTTTCTTTATTCAGTGATAGCCTTCAGGATTTTGGGATTGCCATTTCCAACTCGAAGCGCACATATCGTCTAAATCGTATTGAGCACTCCAACCGAGTTCTTTTTTGGCTAAGTCGCAATTGGCGTAACATTCGGCAATATCGCCAGCCCGTCGCGGCTTAATCGTATAAGGAATAGGATGACCACAGGCTTTTTCAAAGGCGTGGATGACTTCTAAAACGGAGCTTCCCTTACCCGTGCCTAAATTGTAGATGGAAACTTGTCCTTGCTCTTGCTGGGCCATTTTGTTTAAGGCCGCGACATGGCCTTTCGCTAAGTCCACTACATGAATGTAATCTCGTACCCCAGTGCCATCGATTGTAGGATAGTCATTGCCAAAGACACCCACTTCCTTTAAGCGACCCACAGCGACTTGAGCAACATAGGGTAAAAGGTTGTTGGGAATGCCTTTGGGATCTTCGCCAATTAAACCCGATTCGTGCGCGCCAATGGGATTGAAGTAGCGCAGCAACATCACATTCCATGAAGGATCAGAGGTATGCATATCCGTTAAAATTTGCTCAATCATCCATTTACTCCAACCATAGGAATTCGTACACAGACCCTTTGGCGTTTGCTCCGTGAGGGGCATTTCTTCTGGTTGGCCATACACCGTGGCGGAGGAGGAGAAGATGATGTTTTTAACATCGTGTTTACGCATTACCTCGAGTAAGGTAAGCGTACCCGCGATGTTGTTTTGATAATACTCTAAAGGCTTTTTGACGCTTTCCCCCACCGCTTTTAAGCCCGCAAAGTGAATGATTGCCTTTGGTTTTTCCCTTTTAAAGATTTGATCGAGGGTCTCTTTATCTTGAATATCGATTTGGTAAAAGGGAATCGAGGTTTGGGTGATGGTTTCTAAGCGTTTTAAGGCTTCGGGATTGGAATTGGACAAGTTATCCACAATTACCACCTCATGGCCAGCTTGGATGAGTTCGACTACGGTATGGCTTCCAATATAACCAGCACCACCAGTAACGAGTATTTTCATAAAAGGTCTCTTTTCTTTTTTAGTTTCGGCTTTTAAAGCGTTTGGAGAAAGCGATCAAAGGCTTGACGTCCTGCTTCATCCTTTTTGTACACGCCCGCATCCTCTAAGACATGACAAAACACATCGCCCATTTCAGCTTGCAAGATTTCAGAAGCATTTTGTTCGTTGAATTCAGGATGGCGCTTTAATACTTCTTGAGCCCATTTGGCATGTTTGGCCAATGAGGGGATGGCTTTAGGATCTTGATGGGTTAAAAGCGCCGCTTTTAAATCTTCCATTTCCTGTTTTAAGCGGGCTGGCAGTATGGCTAAACCCATCACTTCAATTAAGCCGATGTTTTCCTTTTTGATGTGATGCCACTCTTCATGGGGATGAAAAAGGCCAAGGGGATGCTCAGGTGTAGTGATGTTGCACCGCAATACCAAATCGAGTTCATACTCCTCCTTTTTCTTGCGGGCAATGGGGGTAATGGTGTTATGAGGCTTACCATCGTTGGCCACAATCCCCACGCTTGGATCGCTGTAGTTGCGCCATGTCTCTAAAATATGACTTGCCGCTTTTTCCAGTTCTTGGCGATTTGGGCTGGTTAGGCGAATGACCGACAAGGGCCAATGGACAATTCCCGCTTGCACTTCGCTAAAGTCAGGTAACGGAAACGTCTTTTCAAGCGCGGCTTTGGCCATAGGAAATTCATGACGCCCGCCTTGAAAGTGCTCATGGGCTAAGATGCTCCCACCTACAATGGGCAAATCAGCGTTGCTTCCAATGAAGTAATGGGGAAACAAGTCGAGAAAGTCGAAGAGTTTCGAAAACGTTTGACTATGGATGGTCATGGGGATGTGCTTGGAATTGAGCACAATGCAGTGTTCATTGAAGTAGACATAGGGGGAGTATTGAAAGGCCCAAAGGTCTTGATCAATTGCAATGGAAACAAGACGGTGGTTCGCTCGCCCTGGATGATTGACGCGTCCAGCATACCCTTCGTTTTCCACGCACAATTGGCACTTGGGATAGTCGGATTGCACGGCTTCTTTGGCAGCCGCAATGGCTTTGGGATCCTTTTCTGGTTTGGATAAGTTGATGGAGATTTCAAGATCCCCATAAGGAGAAGGCGAAATCCAGCGTTCATCTTTGGCAATCCGATCACGGCGAATGTAATTAGAATCTTGCGAAAAGGTGTAAAACCAATCGGTGGCGGCCTTGGGATTTTCGAGATAGCGGGCTTCAAATTCACTTTGAATTTGAGCAGGACGGGCTAGCAGAGTATTCATAAGTTTGGCATCAAAGAGGTCTTTGTAGACAATTGAATCCTTGACTAGACCTCTTTTTACGGCACTATCCAAAAGCACGTCTAAAATCTTGGCGAGATCAAGCGACGTTCCATCGCTTTTCCAAGCTTTTGAATCGATGGCATCTTGATGCATCAAATCGAGCAAGAGATTGATCGCGTACTCCTTTTCTCTTGCAGGCAATAAGTTATGTTGAAGACCGTATTCTACGAGTTGTAAAATGGCCTGATCACTTGCGTTGGGCATAAAGTCCTCATTTCTATCTGAATTTAGTTTACGAAAGAAGCTCGGAAGGATGAGAAAAAGTGCTAAAAAATCCACTTCCCTTTTTTACATTTGAAATGAAACGTTTCATTTCAAATCGCTTTACCCCTTTATCGAGTCTTCTTATACTGGTTACAGAACAAAGCCCTTTCAAATTGAATATTTTATTACAAAGAGCTTATTGGCTTTAAAAAGCCTTGGAGGACATCTATGTCTGAAATGAATCTTGAACACATTAAAAAAGTGTACCCCAATGGATTTGAAGCGGTAAAAGACTTCAACCTCGATGTAAAAGATGGCGAATTCATCATCTTCGTTGGTCCCTCAGGTTGCGGAAAATCCACGACCTTACGCATGGTAGCTGGACTTGAAGACATCTCGAGTGGAGATCTCATCATCGATGGCAAACGAGTAAACGATTTGGATCCAAAAGATCGCGATATCGCTATGGTATTCCAAAGCTACGCGTTGTATCCCCATTTAACCGTACGTGAAAACATGGAATTCCCTTTGAAGATTGCCAAAATGCCTCAAGAAGAAATCGATGCGCGTGTGGCTGAAGCAGCTCGTACGCTCGGTTTGGAAAGCTTGTTGGATCGTAAACCCAAAGCGCTTTCTGGTGGTCAGCGTCAGCGTGTAGCCATGGGACGTGCAATCGTTCGTCATCCTAAAGTCTTGTTGATGGACGAACCTCTTTCCAACTTGGACGCCAAGTTGAGAGGACAAATGCGTGTTGAAATCTCCAAATTGCATGAAAAGCTCGGTTCCACTATCATTTACGTTACCCATGACCAAACGGAAGCCATGACTTTAGGTGATCGCATCGTCGTGATGAGTGATGGAGAAGTGCAACAAATCGATACGCCTTCTAACCTCTACAATTATCCTGTAAACAAATTCGTCGCAGGCTTCATCGGTTCCCCTCAGATGAACTTCTTGGATGCAGTGATCAAAGAAGATGGCGAAAAGATTTACTTGACTGTAGGAGACGATGATATCTTGATCTCGGAGTCCAAAGCCAAACGCTTAAGAGAAAAAGGCTATAAAAATGGCCAGAGCGTGACTTTAGGAGTTCGTCCTGAAGACTTGTCTGACCATCCCGAAATGTTGGCTAAATTCCCTGAGTCCACAGCCACTGGAAAAGTGGAAGTGTATGAAATGCTTGGTTCCACGTCCAACTTATATGTGGATTGCAACGGCACCCAAATCACAGCTTCCGTTGATCCTTCTACCAAAGCCCGCGTTGGCGATACCGTAAAACTCGCCTTCAATAACAACAACATTCAAATCTTTGACAACGAGAGTGGTAAAAACATTCTCGTCGATGTCGATCCTAAAACGGGTCAACTCGTGGCTGATTTCTCAGAAAAATAAAAAGACTTTTGCATCCGGTTTCGCTTTGGCGGAGCCGGATTTTTTATCCTAAAGTTAAAAGAGCTTTCTTGCCTTTTCTTTTCCCCTTCTTATTCTTGCCACGCCATAAAGATCACGTTAAACTAGAATCGTATTTTTATAGGTCAAAGGACCACCTTGAAAAAGGCTCACTTGGACTTGCTTGTAGTAAGGAGCGTGACCAGAAACTCAATGCGAGTTTCTGGTCATTTCGTTTTTACAAGCGGCGAGAGAAAGGAGAAACTCCCATATTAACCAAGTCGGGAGAGAAACACGAATTTCAACAATGATACTTGTTTATCCAGGGCAACAAGCCCCTCTTGAAAAACTCAAAGACGTGCTCAAAGAGTACCCCCTCTATTGTCTAGGCGATCAAGAGGCCAATGAAACATTAGGCCATCTGATTCAACAAGCCAAAAAGGCACCAAAGCAGGATGTGACTTTTTTGGATGAAGCGTTAAAAAGCCAACACGACCAAACCATTTTGTATGGGGTGGACATGTCAGTTGAAGAAATCTCAACTTTACAAAGCCAAGTGCATCCCGATGCCATCGTGTGTTTAGAAACCGATAACAATCACCATATGACTTTGCAAGAGTTGTATGAAGAAGCAGCCCAAGAAGCCATTTATTTTCAAAAACGTGAGGAGCTAACCACTTTGCTTGAAAATGTCCAACCCCAAGCTCTACAAGCCAATCGTGATTATTTTCAATGTTACGCCTTAGCGTGTTCGCTTTTAAAGCAGGATGAGCTGTCCCTTTCATTATTGGATACGGCGATTCAGATTATGCGCTCTTTTCAAGAGTAAGGGGCAAAGGCGATGCGAAAGCTATTCAAAAAAATCCAACCGCAGGATTTGACGTTAGAAAAGAAAAATCTAAACATCGTCATTGCCGGTCTTGGAAAAGTGGGTTCCTATTTGGCCACAACGCTTGCGAATGAAAACCACAACATCACCGTAGTGGACATCAATCCCGCCAAAGTGCAAGACATTACCCAAGAAATCGATGTCTTAGGGGCACAAGGAAGCATCATCGATTCCAAAACCATAAACGATCTCGATATGCAAGGAAGCGATTTGTTTATCGCCGTGACGACAAGCGATGAAATCAACCTCTTGGCTTGCCTGTTGGCCAAAAAAGCGGGCTGTTCACGCACCATTGGACGCGTACGCGCCCCTGAGTATGCCGAGAGCTTGGATTACTTTAAAGAGCAATTGGGCTTAGATATGGTCATCAACCCCGAACAATTGGCCGCCGAAGAAATCGAACGCGTTCTTTCTTTGCCTGGAGCCATTGATGTCGATGAGTTTAGCAAGGACAGCAGCACCATTTATAAGTTACGCATTAAGCCTGGGTCTTTGTTAGATGGCATGCCCGTCAAAAATGTTCCCCTAAAAGTCCATCCTCAAGTTTTAGTGTGTGTGGATGAGCGCGATAAAAAAGCCTATATTCCCGATGGAAACTTTGTTTTAAAAGGAAACGATTTTGTCTCGATTGTGGGCACTCGAAAAAGTGCGGAAATCTTCATTGAAAAAGCGGGCATTTTAAGTGCCCCTGCCCAGCGCATCATGATCATTGGTGCTAGCAAAATTGCTCATTATTTGACCAATCTTTTGGAAAAGCGCAAAGCTAGACTCACCATTTTGGACCGTGATCCTAAAGCGGCTCAAGCCTTTGAACTCAATCATCCCAAAGCTTCTGTCATCGTAGCCGATGCCTCGGATCGCTATGCGATGGTGGAAAATGGCTTAGAGGAGATGGATGCTTTGGTGACGTTGACGGGAATGGATGAAGAAAACGTCTTTTTAAGCATGTTTGGAAACCGTAAAACGGGCTTAAAGACGGTAACGAAGGTCAATCGCGATTTTTACAACGAAATCATTCAAGATCTCGATTTGGATACCTTGATCAACTCCAAACGCTTGATGGCCGAATACATCATCCGTCATGTGCGTGCTTTGGCCAATTCGTCAGGAAGCAATGTCGAAACAGTGCACAAATTGGCTCACGATCAAGTCGAAGCCTTGGAATTTACCGTCGCGCCCGATAGCAAACTCATCGGCATTCCACTGAGCGAATTGCCTTTAAAATCTCACGTCTTAATCAGTCTCATCAATCGCAATGGCGAAATGATCTTTCCGCGCGGCAGCGATGAGATTCAAGCAGGGGATTCCGTCATTGTGATCACGACCCGTATCGGCTTTAAAGATCTCTCCGAAATTTTAGAATCTCCAAAACCAGGGACACCTCTTAGTAAGGAGAAAAGCGAATGAATCGAAGAGCGATTCTCTATATTCTTGGGGTCATTTGTCAAGCCGAAGGGTTCTTTATGTTTTTACCAGGCTTTTGTGGCTACATCTTTAATGAATTTGATGTTGGCACCATTTACTTGTTGTGGGGATTGGTGTGTATTGTCGTAGGGTTTTTGATTTGCCAAGTGAAGGCCAAAGCGACCAATTTTCGCTATACACCCCAAGAAGCGATGCTCATCACCGCCTTGGCTTGGATTTTACTCTCTGTTTTGGGCTGTGTGCCTTTTTTATTGGCCGGAGAAATCACCAATCCTATCGATGCATTTTTTGAAACGGTCTCTGGCTTTACCACCACTGGATCGACGATTATTCCAAATCTCGATGTCATCTCCAAAGCGAGCCTTTTTTGGCGCTCGTTTACCCATTGGATTGGTGGAATGGGGGTATTGGTGTTTCTTTTAGCCTTGCTTCCCATACCGAGCGCGACCTTTATGAATCTCATGGCGGCGGAATCCCCAGGACCCGAAGTGTCTAAACTCGTGCCGCGCGTCCAGGTGACGGCGAAGTATTTGTATTTGATGTACATCGTCTTAACGATTTTGGAATTGATACTTTTATTGGTCTGGGGAATGGATCTCTTTGATGCCATTACCCTGACTATGGGAACCGCAGGCACAGGGGGCTTTGCGGTGCGAGCGAGTGGGTTTGATGATTACACCCAAGCCCAACAATTTATTATTGCGATATTCATGTTGTTGTTTGGCATCAACTTCACCTGGTATTTCTTTTTAGTCAATAAGAAGTGGCGCGAAGCCATCAAGATGCAAGAAGTCTGGGCTTATCTTGGTATCATTGTCTTTGTGACGATCGCTATCGTGGTGGCTTTGATGTGGGTGGGTGGTTATGATTTCACTTTGGGACAAGCCTTTCATCATGTCTTCTTTACTGTGGTCTCTTTGATCACCACGACAGGGTATGCTACAGTTGACTTCAATTTTTGGCCTACGGTCGCCTTGGTTCTTTTGGTCATGATTATGTTCATTGGTGCTTGTGCAGGATCGACNGGTGNANGAATCAAAGTCTCGCGTTTTTTGGTCTCCTTTAAGGGGATCCGCAAGCAATTTGGCTTGATTGCCCATCCCAAGCGCATTGCGACGGTACGCCTAGATGGTAAACCTGTAGCCCATGAAACTGTGCGCTCCATCAATACTTTTTTGGCCGTCTATTTGGTGGTCTTTATGGTGTGCTTGATTTTAGTGGCCTTAAACGGCAAAGACTTGGTGACCTCCTTTACCGCCGTAGCCGCTACGCTCAATAATATCGGTCCAGGACTAGGGGAAGTAGGGCCAATGGGTACCTTTGCAGGCTTTAATAACTTTTCTAAACTCGTCTTGAGCTTTGCGATGTTAGCCGGACGCTTGGAGTTGTTCCCGATGTTGGTGTTGTTGTTTTATCCGAGTATTTGGAAAAATGCTCTCTACATCCGTAAGGATCAGCGTAAAGCCGCCAAAGTACGCAAGGAAAAGCGCAAGGAGGAGCAAGCCAAAGTCAAAGAAGACCTCACCTCTTAAAATTGAACCTTCCTTTTTAGATGACAAAAGTGTTGGAGGTCGGTAAGGCGATTTTGAAACACAATTTGATACTATAAAGCACGTTTAGGAGGCAGTATGAAAAAGAAACACAACATCGGTCTGTGGACTCTTTCGGCCATGGTCTTTGTGGTATGGATGATCAAAGATTTTTTCCGCTCGAAAACCCACCCCAAAAGGTTTTAAGAACCCAGAAAAACGAAAAACATTTGTGGATGCGATCCATAAGATAGATATAAATATAGAAGAATAAAAAAATGGAAAGAGAAGGATCTAGATCCTTCTTTTTTTTTTGAGATTTTCTTGGGGCTCAAAATATTTTAGGCCAAAGGGCTAAGAAAAAAAGTGCATTTTTTTAGGCACTTGACTAGAAGTCAAAGAAAATAAAGAAAGGATCTTAAGAGAAACAAGCAGAAAATCAGCTTTTTTTACTCGAGAAGTTCAAAATAAGGATGTCTTTTTTGTCCTCTTTTATCTTGGGACTTGACAAGTTTTTTAAAGTAAAGGGAGTGCCGAGGAAAACAAAGCTCTGTTGAGTAAAAATGGGGATTTTGCAAAAAAAAGTCGGAAAAAAGAGAATACTTGTTGACATATTCTCTTCAATCCGCTTTAAATTTGACAACTTGGGAACCCTGTTTTATTATTATAAATTGCATAATAGCCGAAAATGGGAGCTTTATCCCATAAAGCAAGATATCCGCATTTGGCTATTGTTCACTACAGAAAGGATCGTGCGCATGGAAGGCAATAAACCATACCGAATCGTTCCGGAAGGAAAAAAAGCATTTAGACGGGATTACTCCAAGGTTTCTGGAAAATTAGAGCTTCCAAACCTTGTAGAAATCCAAACAAACTCCTATGACTGGTTTATCAAAAATGGCATAGAGGAAGTCTTCTCTGAGATTTTCCCGATCGAAAGTTTCAACAAAAATATCAAGTTGAAATACAAAGGATATCACTTCGGCCCTGCAAAATACAACGCTGAAGAGTCCATGGAGAAGGAGTGCAACTATGCCGCTCCTCTATATGTTGACATGGAGCTTGAGATTGTCAACGAAAATGGTGAAGTCATCACCAAAGACGATACCGTCTTTTTAGGGGATTTCCCCTTAATGACCGAAACGGGTACGTTCATCATCAACGGTGCTGAACGTGTCATTGTATCCCAAATCGTTCGTTCTCCGGGAGCGTACTTTTCGGAAAGCTATGACAACAAGACAGGCAGACAAAATTATGCTTGTGAATTGATTCCAAGCCGTGGAACATGGCTGGAATTCATGACTGAACAAAAGAAAAACACAAACGGTCGTTCGCTCAATGTATCCATTGACCGTCGCCGTAAAATTTTAGCCTCGATCTTTTTGAAAGCATTAGGCATGTCTTTCTCTTTGGAGAAAGGGGAAGACGCATTTGAGACAAAAGAACTCAATCAATTCCTTCAAGCCATCGACAAAGCCCCGAATCATCCCATTACCGATGAAGGCAATCGCGAATACATGAATCAATACCTCATGTTGTTCAACTCGTTCTTTGGCAAAAATGAAGAAATCGAAAATACCCTTTTAGCCGACAAGGTTAAAACCACCGAAGAAGCGTTGCTTTCCTTTTATGAAAACCAACGTTCTGATGAAATTCCTACTCTCGATGGCTCCATCACATTGATGCAAGCCAAATTCTTCGATCCTCGTCGCTACGATTTAACCAAAGCGGGTCGCTACAAACTGGGCAAAAAGCTCAATGCGTATGCTCGTACGATGAATGCTACTTTAGCGCATGACATCGTTGGTGTCGATGGCAAAGTGGTGATGGAAGCGGGTACCCATGTCACACGCGATGAGCGCGATGCGTTGGCTGAAGCCCTTTCTAAAGGGTCTTACATGAATCCCTATCCCTTTAAACCGGAGTTTTTAGAATCCGATATCGTGGACATTCCTGTGGATTACCAAAATGGCCTTGTGGGCCGCGTGTTGGCCGAAGACCTCGAAGCAGGCGGTCAAGTCTTTGAAGAAGGACAAGTTCTTACCCCACAAGACGTAAAGGTTTTAATGGAGTCCTTGGCGGGTAAGAGCGTCAAAGTGTATGCCGGTCTCGTGGCTAAACCCATCCGCTTAACTAAGGACAATTTAGACGCAATCTTAAATTATGGTCAACGTCTCTATTCCCTCAATCGTTTAACCGATGCGAATGGCCAAGATTTAAAGACCTCCGATTTTGAACTCATCGCTCCCCGCTATGCCATTGGCAAATCCCAAGAGCGCTTAAACGATAGCGATACCTTAGACTTACGCACCCGTTTGGCCCAAGACGATGCGGCGATCGATGCGTGGTTAGTGGGAGCCGCTTTACAAGAAATTGATGTCTTGGATAAAAACGGCAATCCCGTTCACATCACAGGAAATGATCCCTTTGCCCAAAAGCATACCGTAACCATTCCCGATATCTACGCTTTCTTTGCCTATGAACTCAATGTCATGGAAGGTCTTGGCGAAAACGACGACATCGATATGCTCGGCAACCGTCGCATTCGTTCCGTGGGCGAACTCATTCAAAACCAATTCCGAATTGGTCTTTCTCGTATGGAGCGTGTGGTGAAGGAAAGAATGTCCATTCAAGAACCTTCTAGCATCACACCCCGTAAGCTGACCAATATTCGTCCTTTGACGGCGGCGATTAAAGAGTTTTTCTCTTCCTCTCAGCTTTCCCAATTCATGGACCAACAAAACCCCTTGGCTGAGCTGACTAACAAACGCCGTATTTCCGCTTTAGGCCCTGGTGGATTGACGCGTGATCGCGCAGGCTTTGAAGTGCGTGACGTTCACTCCTCCCACTATGGTCGTATTTGCCCAATTGAAACTCCTGAAGGTCCAAACATCGGTTTGATCTCCAACTTAACGACTTATGCCAAGATCAATGAATATGGCTTCATTCAAACGCCTTACCGTAAAGTCAACAAAGATGGCACCGTATCGGAAGATGCGATTTATCTTTCCGCCGATGAAGAAGCCGATTACGTCATTGCTCAGGCCAACGAAGTGCGCGATGGTCGTTTGATCCACGACCGCGTCGTTGCCCGTAAAAATGGCGATACCATCATCGCCGATAAATCGGAAGTTGAACTCGCTGACGTCAGCCCTAAACAGATCGTCTCCGTAGCTACCGCGTGTGTTCCATTCTTGGAAAACGACGATGCTTCCCGTGCCTTGATGGGAGCGAACATGCAGCGTCAAGCCGTTCCGCTTCTCTCTCCCCATTCTCCTTATGTTGGAACTGGTATTGAGTATAAGATTGCCAAAGACTCCGGCGTTGGCATCGTAGCCAAAGAAGATGGCACGATTACCTATGTGGATTCCTTGCGCATCATCAACACGGATTCCAAAGGAGTAGAACATACATATCAATTGCGTAAATTTACCCGCTCCAATGCGTCTACCTGTATCAACCAAAAACCAATCGTCAAGGTAGGAGAAGTGGTTGAAGCGGGCGATATCTTAGCGGATGGCCCTTCCATGGAAAATGGCGAATTAGCCCTTGGTCAAAACGTGACCATCGCCTACATGACGTGGTATGGCTACAACTATGAGGATGCCATCATCATGTCCGAACGCATGGTATCCGATGATGTCTACACCTCCATTCACTTAGAAGAATATGATCTGGATTGCCGTGATACCAAAATCGGTACGGAAGAAATCACGCGTGATATTCCAAACGTATCCGAAAACGCGGTAAAGAAACTCGATGAACATGGCGTGATCTTAAAAGGGTCTGAAGTGCATGAAAACGACATCTTAGTCGGTAAAGTCACACCTAAGGGACAATCCGAAGCTTCTCCAGAAGAAAAACTTTTGTTGGCTATCTTTGGTGAGAAGTCTCGCGAAGTACGCGATA
>JAAVAY010000074.1 GCA_014803815.1 Allobaculum sp.
CCGCTGAGTGCCTTTTTAAAGGAAAAATGGAATTTTTAAATAATTTATGATTCATGAAAACCTAAAGAAAATTCCATTAAAATGGAAGCATTAGTTTTAGAAAAGGAGCTAGAAAATTCGTTTTAACTTAAAAAAGAGTTAGTCATGAAAGCCCTTATAAAGGGTATCTAAACTCATATTTGTTCAAATCTCATGGCTTCAAAGGGATAAATAGTCGCTTTTCATTCATAGTTTATAAACAAAGCGTCTATCTTCTTTCTAGAGCCATTAAAATGGGACTCTCGTTACCAAAAAGAGAACCTATTAGAAAGTCATTTAGCTTGATCTCTAAAATTATATAGGAGAGAAAATTCTTCTTTTTTCTTTCGTTTCCATCGCTTTTGCCTGTTTTTATCTTTGCTATTCTTTTTCCTAGAACCTTATCTTGTCCTCTCAAGGAAAGGGGATATAATGAAGTCGCAAAATTCTTGCTTCAGGGTTGGGTGTAATTCCCTACTGGCGGTTATACTCCGCGAGCCATTGATTTAGGCAGAGCCGGCGCAACTCCGGCAGCAACGGTTACAGTCCGGATGAAAGAAGTCAATGTGTGCATCTTTTTTAATATGCAAAAAAGCCATGAAGTAGAGTTGAGCTTGGTTTTCTTTGTATTAAGGAGGTGCTCTTATGAATTCTCATACAACAATTTCTACAAAGAAAATAACGATGTTAGGCATGTTTACAGCGATGGCTGTAGTCTTTTGCCTGCTCGTTCGTATCCCGTTGGTTCCAAGCGTATCCTTTTTATCTTATGATCCTAAGGACATCATTATTGGTATAGCGGGCTTTTTATATGGTCCCATGTCAGCCTTTATCGTTTCGATGCTGAGCAGTGCCATTGAATTGATCTTACGAGGCGGCAATATCATCGACTGGTTTATGAATGTCATTTCCACCTGTTCCTTTATTTGTACGGCTGCTTTTGTCTATAAAAAAGTACGTTCCAAAAACGGGGCGTTTTATGGTTTGATGGCCGGTATGGCTTTAAATATTATAGCTATGATCGCTTGGAACTATGTGATGGATCCCATTTACTTTGGAATGCCGCAACAAGCCGTTAATGCGATGCTTCCTGCCATTGCGTTGTTTAACTTTTTGAAAGATGCGATTAATACGGTTCTTTTGCTTCTTGTGTATAAGCCCGTTTCCAATGCTCTTCATCAAGCGGGTCTCATTGAACGTCGCGAAGAAGTCGCTCCTTCCAATAAGAAAAGTGCAGCGGTTTTAGGAATTTGTATCTTATTAACTGCTATCGTGGTCGCTTTAGTCTTTATCAATGCGTAAAGTGGATCAGAAAGGACATTTTATATGGAACTAATGAATTTTGAAAAAGCGTATCAAATTTTCCAAGAGAAGCTTGGAGCCTGGAAAATTATGGCGCTTGCAAGTTGTGTGGACAATTATCCAATGGTTCGCAATGTCTCCTGTTTGATTTATAATGAAAAAATCTACTTCAAAACCGATAAAAATTTTCGAAAAACCAAACAACTTTACGAAAACCCTAGAGTAGCGCTTTGTTTCAATGGAACGCAAATCGAAGGCGAAGCCCACATCAAAGGCCTAGTTGTGGAAGAAGAAGGACGCACCTTTGAAACTCTGTATAAAAAATACTTGTGGCAATCGTATAATGCGTATAGTCATGAAGATACCGAGATTTTGGTGGAAGTCACCCCTAAATTTGTAGAGATCTGGGATGAAGACCAAAATCGCCATGCCTATCAAATCTTTTTGGATTTTGATACGCAGGAAGCCTTTTATAAGCCTTACGATTAAGTTTGTCCCTATCAACCAAAAAAGGTCAGAGCCAACTGAAGTTCTGACCTTTTTCTTTTCTCCTTTAAAAAATGGGAAGACCAAGTTCCTTAAAACAAATCTCTAAACGATTTTGACGAATGAAAGAAGGAGCTTCTTGAGGATGCATAGCCCAATACGCTAAAGTATCTGCATCCTTTAGGGCTTCATCCAAAGGATCGTGGACCAGCTCCTTTTTAGAATGGTTTCCAATCGCATTCACAATAGTCCAAATCTCTTCTGAGGAAAATAGTCCCATTTCCTCCAATAAATCCTTGGCTTTTTTAGCCCCTGCTTTAGCATGTCCCTTGCCGATGTTGTTATGGTATCTTGCATAATCATGTAAAATCGCCGCAATTTTAGCGAGCTCCAAAGGGAGCCCTCGTTTTTGAGCCAAAAGAGTGATGTAGCTATCGACCATAGAGGTATGGGCTAGAGCATCCACTCTTAAGGGAAGCCACGCAATCTTGGCGTATTGTTCCAAGACTTGATCGCGAATGGTTTCATAACGAGTGAAATCGCGTGGGNTTTCAAAACAGTTCGAATACGAAGCGTCCATAACGATTCCTTTCTTATATAATTATAATTTTACATTAGTTTTTTATAATATTTTCAATAATTTAAATTAAATAAGGAAAAAATAAAATGTCTATTATTTTTTCATCCTACTTTCTTCTTTCCTGAAGAGGACGAACGCATTTTTGCGCTCTTTCCAGATCTTTCATATGTCATGACGTGGGGATTTGGTTTTTCCGACACGTATAGTATGGCCATTGCTGCCTTAGCTGGCTACATTGATTTGTGTCGAAAGAATGGCAGTCCAATTCCTAAATCGTCTGATCCACTTACTTTAATTCCAGAGGAGTCAGAAGAGGAAGAGGAGGAAGAATATTTTGTGGTCATGGTCACTGTCGATGTGGATCACTACATTGAAACCATTATCAATCCTCCCAAAAGCGAAGAAGAACGATTCAGATGAATAATTCTGTTTTCAAACTCGCTTATAAGCGAGTTTTTGTTTTTTTCCGATTGAATTGGCGTGGATACCAAAAGGCTTTTCTAGACTTATCTTGTTTGGATACTTAGGGGATGCTATGATAAAAAAAAACAATAATAAATTTTGCTGTTTTTTACCGAAATTCTACAATTTTAGTCTGAATGAATAGGCCTTTTTTGTTTGTGAAAAAAAATCTAGGAGTTTGATATGACGAAATCACGAATTATTTCAGGAATCGCTGTGCTCAGTCTTTCCTTGTTGAGTTCAAGTCCCATTTTGGCCCAAACCACAGAGTATGAAACGTACCGGATGTACAATCCTTTTAGTCATGAGCATTTTTATACTCAAAGTTTAAGTGAAAAAGAGGCTCTTTACAATTTAGGGTGGGCTTATGAAGGCATCGCTTGGAATGCTCCAAGTCAAGGACAACCCGTCTATCGCTTATACAATCCCAATACAAGTGAACATCACTACACCACAAATTATACCGAACGAGCGAATCTTTTATCTCTAGGTTGGAAAAACGAAGACGTGGCCTTTTATAGTGATGGACAAAACCGCGTTCCTGTCTATCGCTTATACAATTCGCGGGCAGCCAAAGCGGGAAGCCATCATTACACCGCTGATTTTAACGAAAAAGAACAACTCAAAAAAGCAGGCTGGAAAGAAGAAGGCATCGCTTGGTATGGAACCCAAGGGGCGCGGTTATTGGCCAGACCCGATTTCAAATCCTCTAATACCACATCTTTTGCCTCGTTTGATCATACCATTCGCTTAGACGTTCCCCAATACATCGCCGAAACCACCGCTTGGAGTGGTCCGGCTGCTTTACAAATGGTGCTGGCTTACTTTGGAATTCCTGTTTCGCAAACGCAACTTGCCAATGCTTTGCAGACCAACGCCAACGGTACCAGTCTTGAAAATCTGGTGCGTGTGGCCAATCAATATGGAAAGAAAAGCTATCAGGCGACCCTTTTACCAGCTTGGACCAATCACACCGATCAACGCTTTGCCTTTGAAGCCAGTGCTTTAGCCGATTTAAAGCAAGGAAAACCGGTTATTCTTTCGATTAATACTCGTTTTGCCTATAAAACGCCTCAAGATGAAATCCGACAAGTCGTTCTTTATGGGGCAGAACTCGATACGTTAGAAACACCCACAGCTTTTTACTATTTGGATCCCGCTTTGGCCGTTCAAGATCCCATTTACCAAGGACGGAAGACGATCTCCGCTACCGTTTTATGGCAATGCATGACCAACAACCCCAATCCAGGCTATCTGTGGTAGCCTTTGGGTGACGAATATTTATCAAAAAAGAGGACGTTTTGTCCTCTTTTTTGATGCCTTTTTCCTAGACCTTCTCTAGAAAGAGGGCAATTTCATCAAGCGCTTTAGAAATATCTTCAAAAGGCTGGCTTAAATCGAGAGTTTTTACTTGCAACGTATGGCCCTGAAGGTCATAGCACTGGTCTAAATCAATTCCCTGATCGCTTTTGGCATACAACAATAGCCCATCCACTTTTTGATGTTCTTTAACGGGCCAATTTTTCAAATAGGCAAAGAGCTGATACAAATGGGCTGAGTGTAGAGTTTCTTTTTGACCAAAGGGATTGTATTGAAGAAGGTTGGAGTAATACTTGGCATCCACAATCAAGATGTGGTTTTGGGTTTGGAGCACGACATCTGTTTGCATACGTGGTAAAAAAGGATCCGCACCTTCTTGAATGGCCCAGCGAATTTGGGGAGAAGAGGGATGCAGATGTGGATGCTCGATTCGAAAGTAGCCCAACAAAAACTTTTCGTAGAGTTTGGGGAGCGATTTTTCATCCAAAATTTCTTCCAAAAAAAGTTTTCCATGACGTTTAGCTTGGATGTTTCCTTCTAAAATCAAGCGACATACGTTACAAAGTGCGATTTCTTTTTTCCTTCGCCCTTTGTAAAGTTGGCTCCAAGAAATAGAAGTCCACTCCTCGAGTTTAGGAATTTCTTTGAACAAGTGCTTATAGCGCTGCACTTGTCTTTGTCTTGTAGGAGTCAGGTTTTGAGTGGATAAAAATTCCAATGCCGTTTTAATTACTTGGCTTAAAAGTTCTTCCAGCTCTAGATGCTCCTCACTACAAATCAGTTGATGCTTGGCCAGTAGACCTTGTTTGATGCTTTCATCAAAATAAAATTTGCCATGCAGTGAGGACGTTTCCTTTTTATCCCTGACGAATTCACTCGCTAAGCCTTTGACAAGATAGGGACGCAAGCTTTGAAGAAGGAGGGCGGCTAAAAGATCTTCGGCGTTTTCAAAAGGTTCTTTCGATAAGCGTCGAAAGCCTTGTTGGGACATCAAATTACAGGCATAGGCCAATAAGTAATACACATTGGAAATGGGAATCATGAGATGGCCTGCTTTAAACGCTTACTCCACCTATCCACCCGCTCTGGTTCATCTAGCCAATATTCCTGCAACAAAGCCAAAATTTCAAAGTTTACCACACCTTCTAAAAAGGCCTCATCCACTTTGTCACTCATTAAATAGCTATGGCCGATTTGAAATCCTGCCCCTAAGGTTTCATCCTCTTGAATCTCTTCATTTAAGGCTTCAATTTCTTGAACCAAACGATCCAATTGG
>JAAVAY010000075.1 GCA_014803815.1 Allobaculum sp.
AAGCAGCCTTGGCGTGTGTTGATTGGAGGAAGCAATAATGTTGAATGTAACCAAAGGTGATTTCTTACATCTCATGACGTCCTTGGCCCAAACGTGCAATGCACAATGGACCCCTAACCAAGTTCGTCAAAGCGCGGAAGAAATTTATACAAATTCTATTCCAAAGCGTAGTGGAACTACGGATCGCTTTGTTTTGAGTGGCTATGTAGTGTTGTTGGAAGAGCGCGTCCCTTATGAAGTCTTAGCCGATCCCCAACAGCTTCTCAATATGAATTTCTTATTGTCTAAAAAGGGGATGGAATTGTATTTACGCAATGAGTGTGATTATTATGGGTATCCCTTAGAAGAGACAAATATTGAACTCAATCGCATCATGCGCTCCTTTTGTCGCTTTGGATGGTAACTTTGATTTTAAGTAAAAACAATCGTCTTTTTAGGCGGTTGTTTTTACTGTTTGAGAGATTTATTTTTCTTAGAAAATATCTTTTTTGGATAAAATGTACCTATAGAGGCAAATAAATAGGAGGAAATGAATTTGGATCTCAAAAAAAATAAAGAAATTCATTTAAAATCTTTGAGCCAATGGGGCCGTTTAGGATGGATACTCTTTTTATGCGTGACTTTTTGTTTTGGAGGATGTGCTTCTTCTTCTAAAATCCGAATTGGAGTCAGTGTAAATGGATATGATCAACTCATTGGATGGATGATTCGGGAACTCGCTACAAGACAAGGAATAGAGTGTCAGATCTGCGAAGTTTCTCCAGGTATTTTGAATTTACAGCCTGCTTTAGAAAGCAATTCTTTACAAATTGGAATCGAGTTTTCCCAAACGGCTTGGAAAAGTGTGCTACACGAACCCAAAGCCTATCATGCTAGTGATTTAACGCGTTTGCAACAAGAATACAAACAGCGAAATTTGTATTGGTATCCTTTGCCTATGGTCAACGATCACGACTCACTAGCCATTACTAAAGCGATCGCTTTAAAATATGATTTAAAAACGATGAGTGATTTAGCCCAAATTTCGGATCAATTGACGCTTGGAGCCTCAACCCAATATTTTGAAGAAGAAGATGGATATCCTTTAATATCGAGTCTTTATGGATTAAACTTCGCCAAAACAATCAATTTATCCGATTCTAATTTAGTCTCGAGTTTATTAGAGGGAAAAGTGGATGCCGTTCCTTCTCATTTTTTGGATGGCCAATTTCAAAAGGCGGAACTCATATTGTTNGACGNTGATCTAGGAGNACACGAAGATTTGATCGCAGGGATTGTGATCACAAAACAGGCCATCATGAAGTATCCAACTTTTATTGAGATTTCTCAAAGTTTAGGACGCGTTTTACAAAGTTCTCAAATGACCATATATCTTAAAAATATTGCCCTTGGAAATGCCACACCACAAGAAGCTGCTCTGCAATTTTTAAAGGCCAAAAATCTCATTTACGAAAAACAACGTTAATTCCCATTTTTGAACATACTTATACGGTGTGTTTTTTTTGAGAAATAAAATAATATGTGAAATTTTCTTTAATTAGTCAAGAGCAAATTTTTTATATATTATGAGCATTCGCAGTGTTCAATTCTCTAAAAAGGATTATAAAAAAACTAAAGTGAATAGCATAGAATGCTCAATTTTAAAAGGTGTTCTCATATTTTCTCATAATAATGGGAAATGAACATAAATTTTTCCCGATTTATTCTTTGATATTGACAAAATAAATAGAAAATTCAAATAATAAACCTATTTTTCTTCTGAAAATTTGGGAAAATTTTCTTTCTTGGAAAAGAAGAGAATTTGTGGCACCGTTTACATTCCTTGTTATAATTTCACTATATAAAGTTTGGGAAAAAGACCGAATAATTGTGGTGTAATCTTCGATCTTCCCAACTAAAGGAGGAAATAATGAAACACTGGCAAAAGTTTGCCTCCGCCGCTCTCGCTGGTACCATGCTCCTTGCAGGATGCGGTGGTAGCGACTCCGATGCGGACAAATCGAGTGGTGATGGTTCCAAGGGAACGGTTTACTACTTAAACTTCAAACCAGAAGCAGATGAAGCCTGGCAAGAAATGGCGAAAAAATACACCGAAGAAAAAGGTGTAGAAGTTAAAGTCGTAACCGCTGCAAGTGGTAACTATGAAACGACTTTGATGTCTGAAATGGGAAAAAGTGGAGCACCTACTCTGTTCCAAGTTAATGGTCCTGTAGGACTTAAAAACTGGTCTGACTACGCTTATAACCTCTACGACACTCCTGTATTTAATCAATTAACAAGCGACAGCTATGCTTTATACCTTGGGGATAAATCCGATAATTATGTAGCCGCTATCGCTTATGCGATTGAATCATATGGTTTGATCGTCAACACGAAATTGCTTGAAGAATCTGGCCATACCGTTGAAGAAATTCAATCCTTTGCCGATTTGAAAAATGTAGCGACTGATATCGCTAGCCGTTCTGGTGAACTTGGCTTTACAGCCTTTACCTCCGCTGGTATGGATGGTTCTTCAGATTGGCGTTTTAAATCGNACTTAGCTAACTTGCCCTTGTATTTTGAATACGAAGACGCAGGCGTGGATGATGCCGATGAAGTAACAGGTAAATATTTGGATAATTTCCGAAATATTTTCGATCTTTACATCCAAAATTCCACTACAGATGGCAAAGACTTAGCTGGTAAAACAGCTGACGATAGCGAACGTGAATTCACAAGTGGACAAGCGGTTTTCTATCAAAACGGTTCTTGGGAATACAGCAATTTAATCCATGCGGGCATGACGGATGATGAAATCACCATGATTCCAATTTACATTGGTGTTGGGGATGAAGCCGACCAAGGTTTAAACACTGGTACAGAAAACTATTGGGTTGTAAATAAAGAAGCAAGCGCTGATGACATTCAGGCTACGCTTGATTTCATGGATTGGCTTGTTACTTCTGATGAAGGTACAACATTCATGGCTGATGATCTTGGCTTAACAATTCCATTTAAAGATGCCAAAGAATCACCAAACGTATTCGTTCAAGAAGATATTAAGCTCACTAATGAAGGCAAAACGCCAGTTTCTTGGAGTTTCACCACTATGCCTTCTGAAGAATGGAAAAATGGCGTAGGCTCCGCTTTAACAGCTTATGCGGCTGATCCAACCGATGCGAACTGGGAAAAAGTAAAAACTGCCTTTGTTGACAATTGGAAAACGGAAAAAGAATTAGCTAACCAATAAGTTTTTTCTTCTCTTTTACTCAAACTAAAACGTGTTTCAATGCCAAGTCACGAATTTAGCTTTGAATTTGATTGAACTTTGAAAATTGAATCTTGCTGTCATTTGTCATTCTCTTCTTGAGTTTAACAATAGCCGAAGAGATGGCAGTTTTTCTAGAGACGCTCTGTCTTTAGTTTTTTACGACGACTTTTCCAAAAGACTCCTCTTATTTGGAAAGTCGTCGTCTCTTCTTTGGAAGACAAGGAGCAAAACAATAATATGGAAAAGGCCTTAAAAAAATACGCCTGGATCTTTGTGCTTCCTACCTTGCTTGCATTTACCATCGGATTTATTGTTCCTTTTTTTGAAGGTCTGTATCTTTCGTTTTGTAAATTCACCACAGTAGGAAATGCGCAATTTATCGGTTTTAGCAACTATGTGTCCGCTGTAACCGACCCATTGTTCCTTCAAGCCACTTGGTTCACTCTAGCCGTTACGGTTGTGAACATCTTAGCCATCAACATCTTAGCCTTTGCTTTCGCGATGGTTTTAACCCAAAAATTGAAGGGCACGAACTTCTTTAGAACAATCTTCTTCATGCCTAACCTAATCGGGGGTATCGTTTTAGGTTATATTTGGCAGATTTTGATCAATGGTATTTTGTCCATTTGTGGTCAACCTTTACTAGCTTTAAATGCAACCGCTGGATTCTGGGGCATCATTATTTTGATGTGCTGGCAACAAATCGGTTACATGATGATCATCTATATTGCGGGTTTACAAAACGTTCCCGATGATCTCGTTGAAGCTGCAAAGATCGATGGTGCCAACGATTGGCAAATTCTTTGGAAAGTTAAAATTCCAATGATGATGCCTTCCATTACAATTTGTGTGTTCTTAACTTTAACCAACTCGTTGAAGTTGTTTGACCAAAACTTAGCTTTAACCAACGGCGATCCAAATCATATGACAGATATGCTCGCTTTGAATATTTACAATACGTTCTATGCTCGCGCTGGTGCAAACTGGAAGGGTATCGGTCAGGCTAAATCTGTTATCTTCTCGATCTTCGTTATTTTGATTGGCTTCTGGCAACTCCGTGCGACAAGAAGCAAGGAGGTTCAAGCATAATGAAAAGCGGCGAAAAAATGAAGCCTACTCAGATCCTGCTCTTTTGCTTGATGGTTATTTTGTCCATCCTTTGGATCTATCCAGTCTTCATCATCTTGCTCAACTCCTTAAAAGTGGAAAGTGCGATTACCACAAGTACTGTTTTCAACTTTCCTGGTTCGAGTGAATTCGCTGGCATGGCTAACTATGTCAATGCCATCAATTCACAAGGTTTCTTGCAATCCCTTGGTTATTCGACTTTGATTACCATCACCTCCGTTTTGGCCATTATCATTTGCTGCTCGATGTGTGCTTGGTATATCACCCGCGTAAAATCCAAACTCAATTCGTTCTTGTATTACTTATTTGTTTTCTCAATGGTTGTTCCATTCCAGATGGTTATGTTCACCCTTTCTCAAACGGCGGATATGTTGAAATTAAATACACCTTATAACATCTGGGTGATTTATCTTGGATTCGGAGCTGGTTTAGCTGTCTTCATGTTTGCTGGATTCGTAAAATCCATTCCAGTCGAAATTGAAGAAGCAGCCATGATTGATGGATGTACTCCTCTTCAAACATTCTTTAAGGTTGTTTTGCCAATCTTAAAACCAACTATGGTTTCCGTTACTATTTTGGAAGCCATGTGGGTATGGAATGACTATCTCTTACCAACTTTGGTTTTGGATATCACCAAATACAAAACCATCCCAATGCTGATTCAATACTTCCGTGGAAGCTACGGAAAAGTTTCTATGGGTCCAATGATGGCTTCTATCATGATGACCATTATTCCAATCGTTATCGTCTACATCTTTGGTCAAAAATACATCATCAAAGGTGTGGCTGCTGGTGCGGTTAAAGGATAATTGGCATGGCAGTCACAATGAAGGACATTGCTACCCACTCGGGGTGGTCTTTGGGGACGGTATCCAAAGTGTTGGCCAAGAAGCCTGGAGTAAGTAGTCAGGCTAAAGAGGAAATCCTACAAACTGCGCAACGACTTGGATATCAAAAAAATGAAGTCGCCAGTTTACTGCGGCAAAAACATCCCCATGGAATTGTTCTCATTGTGCGTGCTCAGTATTGTCCAGCGTATTCCCGTTTGGCTTTGACTTTAAAACAAAAGCTAATGGCTAAAGGATACAGCGTTCGCTGGATCGAAGTGGAATACGATGAGGATGAAATCCAAAAAGCATTGGCGCTTCAACGAGTTCAACCCGCAGCGCTGTTAGTCTTTTTTGGAGCTCGACGCGATGTTTTTAGAAAACAAGAGGGTCGGACCTTAGGTCCGGCCCTTTCTATTGGTAGTGAGATGCGCGGATTAAACTTTCCTTGGCTTTCGAGTTACTTTTGGCCTTTTAGTGAGATGAGTCAACAAGCCACCGAATGGTTGTTTGAAACGCACTGTAAACACATTGGGGTGGTGATGGAAGAACGCTTTTTAAGCGATGAACTCTCCGATTTTTTATTGGGAATTCAATATGGATTTTATTCCCGCAACCAAGTGTTTAGAGTCAAAGACCAAGTAGCTATAAAGCCTTTTAGTCTTCAAGGAGGCTATGAAGGCTTGATGGAGTTGAAAGCCAAGATGAATCATCTTGATGGAATCTTACTGTTCAATTCGCAACAAGCCCTCGGGGCTTTACGAGCAGCCCACGATTTAAATCTTCGTATTCCAGAGGATCTTTCCATCTTAATTTGGGATCAAGACCAATGGGGTGGCTATACTATTCCTTCTCTAAGTTCTTTTATGATCAATGAAGAAGAGGATTTATTGGAAATTTTAAACATGGTGGAAAAGTTGGCCCATCCAGAAAACCTCTTCATCACTCCTTTGCATAAAGAAGCGTCTTGGACAATGACGTGGCGCGAATCTCTTCGTCCTTTAAAAACATCTAAGGTAAAAGAAAAATGCTTTGATTCCAGATAGTTATTCTCTTCATCAAACTAGGATTACTATATGGGTAAACTAAGATTCAATGGGATTTTTGCCTAATTTTAGGTAAAAATCCCATTTTTAATTCCTCTTGAAAAAGAAAATTTTTAAGTCTGTATGGTTCGAGAAGAAAAATTTATTTCTTTGTCTAAAGCAGGCCATTGGTTTTTAAAGGTTAGGAAAATATGTGAGATAATTTAGACAAGTCTTCAGAGTTATTTCCTAGTTTAGAAATTACTCTGGATTATGCAGTGCATTCAATGCTTCGTTTAGAAAGAGTCAGTTATGCGAAAAAATGGAATTTTGCTTCACATCACCAGTTTGCCATCCAAGTATGGAATTGGAACTCTTGGAGAAGCAGCCTATGATTTTGTGGATTTTTTGAAAAAGACAGATCAGTCTATTTGGCAAGTATTGCCTTTAAATCCTACAGGATATGGTGATTCTCCTTACGCTTCCTATTCTTCTTTTGCGGGAAACCCTTATTTAATCGACTTAGATTATTTGGTAAAAGATGGTTTGTTAAAACCAAGTGATCTAGAAGAAGTGGTTTGGTTTGAAAAACCTGACCAAGTTGATTTTGGAATTCAATACAATAAACGCTATCCTCTTCTGGAAAAAGCGGTTAAAAAATTTCAAGAAAAACCAGAAGAAGACTATGCCTCTTTTTGTGAAGAACAAAAAGAATGGCTTGATGATTATGCTCTTTTCATGGCTTTGAAAGATGCTAACGAAGGAAAAGCTTGGCTCGATTGGGACGAGAAATATCGCAAATACGATGCGACTAAAGCCGAAGAGTGGAAAAAAGAAAACAAAGAACGCATGGAGTACTATAAAGTACTACAATATCTTTTCTTCAAACAATGGAATGCCTTACGCAAATACGCCAACGAAAATGGAATTGAAATCTTAGGGGACTTACCCATTTACGTAGCTCTCGATTCCGTTGACGCTTGGAGCAATCCTGATCTCTTCTTGCTTGATGAAAAGGGAAAACCAGCCGTGGTAGCGGGATGCCCACCTGATGGATTTTCAGCCGATGGACAACTTTGGGGTAACCCAATTTATAACTGGTCAAAACAAAAAGAAAATGACTACGATTGGTGGATGCGTCGTATTGCCCATGCTACCACTATGTTAGACATTTTGCGTATTGATCATTTCCGCGGTTTTGATTCCTTTTATACTATTCCTTACGGTTCAGAAAATGCTCGAGTTGGTGAGTGGAAACAAGGGCCAGGTATCGACTTTTTCAATGTATTGAAGGAAAAATTAGGTGATCGTAAGATCGTTGCCGAAGATCTTGGCTACTTAACCGATTCAGTAAAAGAACTTTTAGCCGCTACGGGATATCCTGGTATGAAAATTTTGGAATTTGCCTTTGATTCTCGCGATGGCTCGGGTTCCGAATATTTGCCTTATAATTATCAGAAAAATTCCATCGCTTATCCTGGAACCCATGACAACGATACCATCCAAGGTTGGTTCCAAAGCATTAGCGGTGATGATAAGAAATACGCCCAAGACTTTATGGATGCCTACAATCCTGATGAATACAACTGGGAAATGATTCGGACAGTTATGGCTTCTCCAAGCGATACTTCCATCATTCAAGCTCAAGACTTGCTCAATTTGGATTCCTCCGCACGTATGAATACGCCAGGTAAATCTCAAGGCAACTGGACGTGGCGCTTACAACCCAATTGGGTTACTCCCGAAATTGAAGGCGCACTAAAATGGTTGACTAAGCTCTATGGTCGGGCTCCTAAACCCGTTCAAAAAGTAGAAGCCACCGAAATTAAGACTGAATCAATCTCAGATCAAACGGATAAATAGTTATCGCGTTTTCTTCTATAACTATTCACCCAAACACTCT
>JAAVAY010000076.1 GCA_014803815.1 Allobaculum sp.
AATTTCAAGCGATATCCAAGGGAAGTATCTTTCTATTGCTTTGAGTAAGACAAAACGTATTGAAGAGATGATTGAGGAGTTTTTGGAAATTTCAAAGTATAGTCTTTCTACGCTTTCTTTAATGTATTCCACTATCGATTTGACTCTTCTCATTGAGCAAGTGATGTTTGAGCTTCAACCTCTTTTTAAGTCTAAACAGCTTTCTTATTCTCTTGATCTTCCTCTTCACATCTTGCTTTCTGGCGATCCCGATAAACTTCAACGCGTTTTTGACAATATTTTACGCAATGCCATTTTATATAGTGATCCAAAAACGCTCCTTGAAATCAAAGGCCACATAAAAGAAGAAAAAATTATTCTCAGCTTTTCAAACCAAGGCCCGACGATTCCTTTAGAAAAATTGCAACATGTTTTTGAACAATTTTATCGTTTGGATAGCGCAAGAAGTTCAAATGGTTCTGGCCTTGGTCTTGCGATTGCCAAGCAGCTCGTTCTTTTGCATCAAGGAGAAATAAGAGCCACTAGCCAAGAAGGAATCACAACTTTTGAGATCATCCTTCCTCTTTCAAAAAAAGTAGAAAATTTATAAGAAAGAAAGAAGCAAATAACAAGAGAAAAGAGAAAAAGTGCGCCTTTGTTATTGGTAATTTAAAGAAGCCAAAACAAAGGCGCTTTTTATATGAGAAAGGAGCATTGAGGATGGAACTCTGTATTCAAAACCTCACCAAAGTCTTCCAGAAAAAAAAGGTGATAGACAACCTGTCCCTTACTCTTCATCCTGGTATTTATAGTTTATTAGGGAAAAATGGAGCAGGAAAGACTACTTTAATGGAAATGATCGCTAGTAATTTACAGCCAAGTCAAGGGCAAATTTTGTATGATCAAACTCCAATTCAAACTCTTAAGGAAGATTACTTAACTCTCTTTGGCTATTTGCCCCAAGATCTTGGCTTTCCTTTAGAGTTTACTGTTCAGAGCTATTTAGAATATGTAGCTGCCTTAAAAGGCCTTTCTAAAAAGGAAAGTACCATTCGAATTACTACTTTACTGGAAAAAGTTTCCCTAGTCGAGAAACGACATCAAAAGATTCATAAGTTATCGGGTGGAATGAAAAGACGATTAGGCATTGCCCAAGCTTTGCTAAATGATCCTAAAATTCTTGTTTTAGATGAACCCACTAGTGGACTTGATCCTCAGGAGCGCATTCATTTTAAGAATTTGATTGTTCAACTCTCTAAAGACCGAATTGTAATTATCTCCACTCATATTGTTAGTGATGTGGAAGCTATTGCACACGAACACGCTTTGCTTCAAGATGGCCATCTATTGAGAATGGGAACAAAAGAAGAGCTTTTAAAGGAAATTGAAGGAAAGGTTTGGCAAGCGCAATTAGAGCAACCATGGGAAGAAAGTTCAGGTCAAATCATTTGGGAGAAAACCGATGAAAGAGGAAATCTTATTGTTCGTTATTTGGCTTCTCAACCCACACTTAAAACAGCCACTTTACAAAAACCTTGTTTAGAAGACTTAGTGTTTTGGCTTTTTGAAGGAGGAAAAAGGGCATGAGACTATTTCAGCTCGAGTTAAAGCGGCTTTTTCATACAAAGTCCTTCTTCTTTCTTTGGCTTATTGCTCTAATCCTTTCCGCTCTTTTTGCTTGGCTTCCCACCACCTATGCTTATAGCCAATATGTAGATGAAACAGGAAAAGAAGTCACCTTAAGAGGACTAGCCTCTTTAGAATATGAAAAAAAGCAACAAAAAGCTGTAGAAGGGCCAGTGCTTATCGAAAAAGTAAAGCAAGCCGTATTAGCTTATCAAGATTGCTTAAAGAAATATGGAGTAAGCCAATCGTATGATTTGCCGGAAGGAGTTTATGAACAAGAAATTATGCCGATTTCTCCTCTTTTACATGGAGTAAAGGAACTTTTTGCTCATCCTCAAACTGGAATGGCTCCTTCTTTACTTGAAATTGATGCCGAAAGATTAGATTTCTACTATTCATTGTGTGAAAACCGCGTAGCTACAATCTTAGAAATGGAATTGCCCCATCAGTCTCAAGCCAAAAATCAAGCACTCGCTTTGTATGAGCAAGTGAAAAAGCCCTTTGAATTGCAACCAGGGATGAATTCTTCGGTTTTAGACTATCAAAATTTGCTTGGTTTTCTTCTCTTACTTTTTTGTATTGCTTTTATAGCTCCCACCTTTAGTCTTAATTATCAAATCAAGGCCGATGGGGTATTTCGTGCCACCAAATATGGGAAAAAGTCTTTAGCCATCGTTAAAATCGGAGCGGCCTTCTTAGTTTGTAGCTTTCTTTTCCTAAGTTGTATGGCTTTATATTTGGTTTTGGTGAATTTCTTTTTTGGCTGGCAAAGCACTCAAACCTCCATTCAAATGGTGTACTCCATTGCTACATTGGCCGATTTAAATATTTTAGAGCTTCAGATTGTCTTAACTAGTTGTTCACTTTTGGCTTTACTGGCTTGTCTTGGAATGACCTTATTTCTTTCAGCCACTTGTAAAAATACCTTAGTCTGCTTAGTATTGTCTCTTCTCTTGGCTTTGGCCCCTACAATTATTTCAATGACTTTACCTGAAGAGCTTTCTTTATGGTGTTGTACCTTTCTTCCTGCTAGCATTACAAGCATTCAAGCTAGTCTTCTATATGCCATCACTGACTTTCACTTTTTAGCTTTTAATGGATTTGTTCTTTGGAGTCCCTTTGGCATGGTAATCACTTGCTTACTAGAAATTCCTCTTTTTATCTTCTTCACTATTTACTCCTATTGTCACCATCAAGGATAAAGAAGTGTGGACCCGATCTCGATCTAATTTCATTAGATCATGATCTGATCCTTTTTCTTTTATTGGCACTTATCTAAATTCGTTTTTACGACTCTCAAGAAAGTCTCAAATTTTTTGAGGAGAGATTTTTAATCTGAGCACTCTTTTTCAAAATTTGTGTCTCGTTTCTTCTCTTCATTCAAACGATCCTTCTTGAATTTCCAATTCTGTGGTGTTGTTTTCTTTTTGGGTGGTTGACGGCTCGGTAAAATATAAGATATAGACAAGAATAAAAAGCTTAACTTTTCTATAGGCAGATCAAGTCGATTCTTGATCGCTTTTTTTTGATTCAAATAAGAAAGGAATTGAAATCTATGCGACATGATAAAGCGGAACAAAAATGGCTCGAAGATCCTCGAGTGGTCGCAGTCAATCGGCTTGAACCCGTGAGTACATTGCATCGGGAATTGCCTGATAAAAAGGAATCGCAATCATTAAATGGAACGTGGCATGTTCGAACCACAACCCGTAAAGTGTGGAATCCCAACTTCATTAGCGAAAATTTCCACAATCCTGGCTTTGAACCCATTCAAGTGCCTTCTCATTTGCAACTCAATGGTCATGGCCAAATTCAATACACCAACACCGCCTATCCTTGGGATGGCAAAAGCGAACTTCTCTATGGTCAAACGCCAAGTGATAATTTACAGGCGCAATACATCTTAGACTTTGACTTGGATCCCGATTTGGAAAGAGAAGAGGTGAAATTGGTGTTCCATGGGGTGGAAAGTGCCTTTTATGTGTGGCTCAATGGCACCTTTGTAGGCTATTCGACGGATTCCTTTACTCCTGCAGCGTTTGATGTAACGGATTTGTTGCACGAAACGAAAAACCGCTTAGCGGTTTTGGTGTACCAATTTTCGAGTGGGTCGTGGTTAGAAGATCAAGACTTCTTTCGCTTTTCGGGTATTTTTCGCGATGTGGAACTACAAGGGCGCAAGAGTACTCATTTAAACGATTTAAAGATCACCACTTCTCTTTCTCCTCACTCGGAAAATGGCAGCATTCGCATTCAGATGGATGCTTCGGAGGCTTCGGGTTTTAAAATTTCCCTTTATGATCCCGAGGGCTCGCTTCTTTTACATCAAAAAAGCGAACTGTCGGACTTATACTTTGAAATCGAAAACGCCAAGCTTTGGTCTGCGGAAGCCCCTCATCTCTATTTTTTAGAAATCGACGTGCTTGACGATCGAGGTAAAACGATGGAAACGATTTCCCAACGCATCGGCATTCGGGAGGTGAAGATTCACGATGGCATTCTTTGGCTCAATGGCAAACGTTTGATGCTCCACGGAGTCAATCGTCACGAATTTTCACCAAGCAAAGGAAGAGCGATTGGTGAAGAGGAGATGCTTTCGGACATCCTTTTCATGAAACAAAACAACATCAATGCGGTGCGTACCTCTCATTACCCCAACCAAGAGCGCTTTTATGAACTGTGTGATGAATATGGCTTATACGTGATGGATGAGGCCAATTTAGAAACCCATGGGACCTGGCAAAATGGCTTTGAAGAAGAACCCAATGACCCCTTACCAGGAAGCCATTTTGAATGGCGTACTCCAATCATTGCTCGGGCTCAATCGATGTATGAACGGGATAAAAACCATCCCTCCATTTTGTTTTGGTCGCTAGGAAATGAGAGTTGGTATGGTGACAATCTTTTGGAAGAAGCGGCTTGGCTCCGCTTAAAGGATCCTGATCGCATCATTCACTATGAAGGCTCCTTTCGATCCGAAGACTACAAAGATTGCTCCGATGTGTATTCGCGCATGTATGCGAAGCCCGAGGAATTAGAGGAAATTTTGAAAAAGGGGATCGATCGTCCAGTCATTCTGTGTGAATACATGCATGCGATGGGCAATTCGCTTGGAGGGATGTATCGCTACAGCCGATTGGAAAAATATCCTCAATACCAAGGAGGCTTTATTTGGGATTTGATTGATCAAGCCATTTACAAAAAAGATCCCATCACCAAGCGTTTAGCCCTTGGCTATGGAGGAGATTTTGATGATCATCCCAATTCTGGCAATTTTTCGGGGGATGGGCTTCTCTTTGCCGATCGCACGCCGTCGGCCAAAGTACAGGAAGTCAAAGCGCTCTATTCTCCCTTTCGCCTTTTACCGGATGAAACAGGAGTCCAAATTCTCAACAACAATCTCTTTGTGGACACTACCAACTATCGCTTTTTTTACGAACAAAAGGTCGAAAACAAAACCCTTCTTCAAGGAGAAATCGAAGTCAATCTCGCTCCTGGCGCGTACGATCACTTTGCGATTCCTTGGCTCAATACCACCCAAGAAAGTGTGTGTACGGTGAGTGTTTGTACTCGCTACGATTTACCTTGGCAAAAAGCAGGAAGTGAAGTGGGCTTTGGTCAACGTGTCCAAGGAAAAACGGAGTATTTCCAATCCACTCCACAAAAAATTGAAGTGATCAAGGGCAAAGAGTTTACGGGGTTTCACTTCAACAACCTTGATTTTCTCTTTGGAAATAAAGGCTTAGTGTCTATGCGCTACAAAGGAAAGGAATGGCTTAAGGGTATTCCGCATCCCGTATTTAGCCATGCCTATACCGATAATGAAATGGGGTATGATTTTGATCGCTTCAGTGGCTTTTGGTATGCAGCTTCCTTATTTTCGAAGGTTGTGGAACATACGGAATATTACGATCCCAAAGGCTATTTTGCGATGTTCACCTATCGCTATCGCTTGCCTAATCCCGCTCCATCCGATTTAGCCTGCAAGCTGTCCTATACCATCGCAGCTCCTGGAATGTTGGGGGTGGATTTATCCCTTGAGGGGGGACATTCGTTGCCCGATTTACCCGTGTTTGGTGTGGAGTTTAAACTTCCCAAAGATTGCGATAAGTTTTTGTTTTATGGTAATGGTCCTTTTGAAAACTACAAAGACCGCCAAGAAGGGGCGCGCTTGGATATATTCGAATCCGATGCTAAGTCTGACTTACAACCGTATTTAAGACCGCAAGAAACGGGAAATCGGACGGGTATCCGTTGGTTAGAACTCTTTGCCTCCAATCAGGAGTGCATGCGTTTTTCCAAAATTGGATGTCCCTTTGAGGCTTCAGTCTTACCCTATTCCTTTGCCCAGCTCCAAAATGCAGCCCATCAAGAAGAACTCGGTCCAAGTCGTGCTACTTATGTGCGCATCGCCGCGGAACACATGGGAGTAGGTGGCGTTGATTCTTGGGGAGCACCAGTCGACCCAGAAGATTGCCTCCATGGCAAAAACAGTCGTAAGTTTTCATTTTTTATTACCTTCCCCCTCACCCGTTTTCCAAGTGATGCGAAAAAAGCAGGCGCTACGCAACCAAAAGAGATTCCAGAACCAGAAGAAAGCCTGGGAGCGCTTTTTGAAGAGAGAAGGACTCCGGCCAAAGTGGTAGAACCCGTGGCTTCATCCCGTCCAATCCAGCGCATCAAAATTACAGCGGCTTCTTATGAAGAAGAGGAAGAACCAATCGCTCAATCGCCTTTTTATGGTGCACGGGGTGGAGTGCAAGAAAAAGAGGTGGATTCAGAAGCCAATAAAGCGACAGCTTCTTTTTTATTGCGACCCAGTCAAAAGAAAAAGATGCCTTCCGAACCAGTAGAAATGGAGTTACCCACCCATCCCATGTCTCCTTTTGAGCGCTCCGATTCCCTCCATCCCTCCTTGCGAGCTAAGGGGCAACCCATTCAAACCAAGACCACTACGGTGCATGAACCGCCAATCATAACGACACCTTCTTCTGCAATGGACTCGACAGAAAAACAAGCTCCTTTGAGCCGCTCCCAAAGTCGTAGTCTCAAAAATGAACGCGTTTCTTCTCCTTCCTCTAAAACCTCTCCAGCTCAAATTATTTCCAATACAGCTAAGAGTGTGTCGCAAACCGCTTCTTTGCGCCGTTCAAGTCGTTTAACCAAAGACAATGATAATAAGGATTCATCCAAATAACAAAAGCGGAGCTAGACTCCGCTTTCTTTTGTATTAGTCGTTTTGGGCGATGAGTTCCCGAGGATCTTTATGGGAAAGGAGGGTAAAATCCTCTAAGCAATTGCCCGCAAACGCTAAATCGGGTTGACGATATAAGTGATAACAAATTTCTTGATGATAGGATTGTCCCGCTTTTAAAATCGCTTGAGGATGTTCCTGGTTGTGAATGGAATCAGGGACAATTTGAGGTTCAATAGCAAGCCCTGCATGTTGACTTAAAACGCCTTTAAAGCGATCCACATAGGGATCGATGTAGTTACCACTATAAAGCTGCACCCCAGGAAAGGTGGATTCGACCAGTAAACTGCGTTTAGAAAAGGGATCGATCAAAATCACTTGTGGTACGTTGTCTTCTAAGACGAAGTGGTGATCAATGCCATTGGCCAAAGCGATTTGTTCATCGCGCATATCATAGCCTTGCTTCACATAGGTGAGCTTGGAAAAATCAAGAGGAGTTCCTAAAACCTCACGAAAGTGTCCCGTGCACAGCCCACTTGAATCCACTAAACCATGGCGTAAAGCGCCGACTTGAAGCAGGTGATGATCGATGGTGTCCCCATCCGACAAATTAAAGTACAAGTGATGGGTTAAGCTACAAAGGGTATCTTGATCGCAATCCGCATCGTAGACGATGCGTAAGGAATTCCCTTCTAAGCGCAAGGTGACCCAAAGACTCAAATTTCCAGGATACCCTTCTTCTAAATCTTGAGACACATACACAAAATCCAATTGATCCCCTCCGATTTGAGAGGCAAAGTTTTGATAAGAAAAGCCTTCAATTCCTCCATGCAATGAGTTAGGGCCATTATTGATGGGAATGTGATACGTTTTGCCATGAAGGGTGAATTGTCCATTGGCCAAGCGATTGGCGGTCCGCCCTACAATCGCTCCAAAGTAGGTCCCATGTTTTGCCATATAGTCCTCTAAGGAAGGATATCCAAGGATGACATTGTGCCATTGACCATCAAGACCTTTCATCGCTAGTTCTAAAATAGTCACCCCATAGCTTGAGACCAAAACGCGTAATTCATCATTTTCCATGAGATAGAGGCAAATTCCATCGCTTCGTTTTTCTACACAAGTGATCATTTAATATCTCCTTTCTTAATATAAAAGGATCTCGCGATTGTTTATAAGAAAGCTTTTCCTTCTCTATTGTAGGGAAAAGAAAATGAGGTTCCAAAGGCTTTTTGGTACAGGCTTCAAAAAGAGTAAAGATCCTTTGTTTGTGCTCATGAGGGAATTTTGTAGAATGAAAAGACAAGATCAGGAGAAAGAACTATGTTTATTGTCGCCTTAGAGGATTTAAATACCTTACAACCACTTCTTGACCAAAAACCAGAGGCGGTGGTCTTAGGACTGGCCAACTTTTCGGCCCGTTGTCATGCCGATGTGAAGCTAGAGGATCTCGCTTCTTGGGTCGACTTTTTTCATCAACAAGGTATCGCACTGTTCTTAAATGCCCAAGCTATGTTGGAACAAGACCAAATTTCAGCGGCTAAAAAAGCTTTTGATGGTCTTGTGAGCGCGGGTGTGGATGGAGTATACATTGCAGACGATGGTTGGATTGCGATCGCTGATGACTTGGCCAAGCAAAAGGGATTGGATTCTTTGCGCTCGCTACTCATCATGCAACCCGAAACATTGCTTTGTAGTGGACAAGATGCCAACTTTTATCTCGTCCAAGGATTACAAGCCGCTTCGCTGAGCCATGAGTTGGCTTTGCCTGAAATTATGACTGCTTTAGAGTGGAATCAAGCCACTTTAAACCAAAAGGAAAAAGAGTCTTCAAGCCTTAGACAGGGCATTGAACTTTTGGTGGCAGGTCACTATTCTTGGATGGAAAGTCGACGAAGCCTTATTGAAAATTACTTACGCTTTTCAAATCAAAAAGAGCGTTTTGAAACGGGAAAGCTGTATACCATTCAAGAAGCGATGCGCGAGGCGCGTTTGCCCATTTGGCAGGATGAAAAAGGGACTCACGTCTTATCCGATGTTCCTCTCAATGTGGGAAGAGATCTTGTCGCCTTGCATGAAGCTGGATTAAATCGGTATCGCATTGATGCTTTTTTGATGGGAAATGAGTGGGCGGCTCAAAAACTGGCGGCCTTTCGTCAAGCTTTACAGGCTAGNCCTGAAGAGNTAGACGAGATAGCCAACTTAGAGGCTTCTACTTTGTTACATCGCCAAACTTGGATTAAAAAGGAGGGATAACATGGCTATTGAACTTCTCGCCCCCGCTGGCAATCTGGAAAAAGCCAAGACGGCCATTTTGTATGGGGCCGATGCGGTGTATATTGGGGGACAAAGCTTTTCTTTACGCTCTCGCGCCTCCAATTTTGATCTCGATCAAATTCAAGAACTTTGCCTTTTTGCCCATGAGCATGGCTCCAAAGTCCATGTCACCGTCAACATCATTCCGCATCCTTCCGATTTAGAAGGATTGCAGGCGTATTTGGAAGCACTCAATATGGCTGGTATTGATGCGATCATTTCCGCTTCCCCGACCATCATTCAAACCGCGCTTTCACTCCCCCATCGGCATTTTGAGGTCCATGTCTCGACCCAACGCTCGATTTTAAATGGCCAAGCGGTGCGATTTTGGAAAAATCTTGGAGTCGATCGCGTGGTCTTAGGGCGTGAAACGCCTGTTGAGGCCATTGAACAAATTTGTAAAGAAGAACACATTCCCATTGAAGTCTTTATTCATGGCGGGATGTGTATTTCCTTTTCTGGACGCTGCGTTTTATCCAATCATATGACCAACCGTGATGCCAATCGTGGGGGATGTGCCCAAAGTTGTCGTTGGAAATATACTTTGCGCGCTAAAGAAGAGCCTCTTGGTTTAGAATCCATTCCATTTTCGATGTCCAGCAAAGATTTACAAGCCGCCAAACAAATCGAGGCTTTTATTCAAGCGGGAGTAAGCAGCTTAAAAATTGAAGGGCGTATGAAATCCGATTATTACTTAGCCGTTGTGGTTGGAGCCTATCGGCGTTTGATCGATTTCATTGAAGAAAATGGCTATGCTAGTCAAGAAATTTTAGAGCAAACGATACAAGAGCTTTCACGGGCTGAGAATCGGCCGACAGGCCCTGGATTTTACGAAGGGCTGCCTGATGAAAACGTTCAGCTTTATCGCAAACACGATGAAAATGTCAGTCAAGAATACATCGGACTTGTGCTCGAAAGCGATCGGCCTGGATATCTGAAGGTTCAAGTAAAAAACCATTTTGAAGATGGTTTAGGGGTTGAACTCATTGGGCCAGGTATGGCTCCTTTATCCTTTAGACTTCATGGCATTGAAAATAGTGAAGGCTTACCCATTGCAATTTGTCCTCATCCCATGGAAGTAGTATATGTGCGCAGCGATCTTGTCATTCCGGTAGGTTCGATGTTGCGCAAAGAGCGAACCCTTTAAAAGTGACTCTTTTAAGTAGGAAACTAAAAACGAAGCGATTTTTTTGCGGTTTTTGAGTATTCTTGAAGTAAATTTTTTTCTTAAACGAAAGGAGGATTAGGATTTTTCTGTGTTTTAGGAAAAAATTCTAAAAAGATATGAAACTTTCCAATAGCTTTTTTTATACCTTGCGTGAAAATGCCAAAGATGAAGATTCGATTTCATCCAACTTATTGGTGCGCGCAGGAATGATTAAAAAATTGTCCAACGGAATTTACATGATGATGCCCATGGGCAAGCGCGTTTTAGCCAATATTGAAAATATTGTCCGTGAAGAAATGGATAGCCATGGAG
>JAAVAY010000077.1 GCA_014803815.1 Allobaculum sp.
TGCTTGATTCCTCTTTTTTCTCTTTTCCTCCACATCCACAACCACTCACAAAAAGAAGACTTACCACCATAGAAAGGGCAAGATATTTTCTAGAAGTCACTTTAAATCCTCCACGATAGATTTTACCAGTCTATAAAGATTACTAAAAAAAGCCTAAAAAGAGCTTTTCTTGGGATTTGAAGAAGCACTCGGCTTTTTGAAAATAATAAACTTAGAAAAGATATAGTTCAAAATAACTACGATGACATTGGCAACAATTTTCCAAAAGAGGCCATTCATCCCCATCAAATCGACCGCCCAATACATGATGCCTAAATCAAAGATTTCGGAAACGATGCGAAATCCAATAAAGGAGAAAAATTCTTTTAAATCCTCTTTCCAAGAGGTATTGCGGCTTTCAAATACCCATAATTTATTGGTGACAAAGGCCATGACTACCGCTACAATCCAAGCCACTAAGGTACTCGTCATATTGGAGAGGTGACATACATCATAACAAATCCAATAGGTGACGACATTGGCAATGGTAGACATCACTCCCCAAAATAAGTAGGTGATGGGTTCTTTGTATTGATAAAACAACTGTATAAAAGGAACCATATTTATCCTCTTTTTCTTATACGGTTTAAATCCTAAAAAAAAGAATCCTCTACAAAGAGGATTCTTGAGTTGACGGTTGAAAACTACTTGTTGGCAGCTTCCATTTGGGCAGCAACTTCTGCCGCAAAATCTTCTTCTTTTTTCTCGATGCCTTCACCAACTTGGAAGCGGATGAATTCAACAACAGAAGCACCGTTTTCTTTGAGGTAAGCACTGACTTTCTTCTTGGATTCTAAGAAGTATTCTTGGTCGAGCAAGCATTCTTCTTGGAAGTGTTTGGACACTTTGCCTTTGAGGATGCCTTCGATCATTTTTTCTGGTTTACCAGCTAATTTTGGATCTTCGGCCATGATCTTCTTTTGAACTTCTGTTTCATGGGCAATGACATCAGCAGGGATATCGCTTTGGCTTACATACAATGGACGCATGGAAGCCACTTGCATAGCGATATTTTTAGCCACTTCTGCAGAAGCGCCATTGAGAACAACAAGAGCGGAGATCGCTCCTTTATTGTGCATATAAGCACCGAAGGTTTGATCATCGGTTTTATTCACGATGGCCAAACGACGAAGCATGATCTTTTCACCGATTGTAGCCGTAGCGGATAAGATCAAGTCGTTGATTGTGCCAGAAGGAAGCTCGATTTGTAAAGCTTCTTCTACTGTTGCAGGTTGATTTGCCGCAAGAGCAGCTTGAATCGTATCGAGAAGTTCTAAGAACTGATCGTTTTTGGAAACGAAGTCGGTTTCGGAGTTTACTTCGAAAATGACAGCAGTATTTCCATCTACAGCTACGCGCGTTAAACCTTCTGCAGCCACGCGTCCAGCTTTTTTAGCGCTTTTAGCTAAGCCGTTTTCACGCAACCAGTCAATGGCTTTTTCCATATCCCCATCGGTAGCAGTCAAGGCTTTTTTGCAGTCCATCATGCCCGCCGCGGTTCTTTCACGCAGTTCTTTTACTTGTTTTGCAGTAATTGCCATGTTGATTTCCTCTTTAATTAGTTTTTGTCAGTCGTTTTTGATTCGTCAGTTTTTTCAACGTTTTTGTTTTCGTTACGTGGAGCGCGAGGTGCTTGACCATCACGTGGACCACGAGCATTGGCGTTGCGGTTGTTGTATGGACGACGGTTTGCATTGCGGCGTTCCATATTTCTCTTACGACGTTCTTCATTTCTTTGACGACGACGACGTTCATTTTCAGCGATTTGGGCTTCGACATTGCGAATGACATCTTCCATGTTGATGTCTTCTTCTGGGTTGTCGAGGTAGGCGATTTCAAGCAAGCCACCTTTGGCATCGACGATGGCATCAGCCAAGATCGTGGTCAAAAGTTTGATGGAACGAGTCGCATCATCGTTGCTTGCGATTGGATAATCTGCATCATCTGGATCGCAGTTGGTTCCAAGCATAGCAAATACAGGGATACCTAATTTTTTGGCTTCAGCAATGGCGTTGTGTTCTTCTTTTGGGTCAACAATAACAACGGCATCAGGAAGTTTTTTCATTTCTTTAATACCACCAAGGGAAGTTTCAAGCTTTGATTTTTCTTTTAAGATTTGTGCTTGTTCTTTTTTGGTGTATACAGCGAGTTTTCCAGAAGCTTCCATTTCTTCGATCTCGATCAAACGTTTAATGCGTTTTTGGATCGTACGGAAGTTAGTTAAAAGACCACCTAACCAGCGTTTATTTACATAGAAAGAACCGGAGCGAAGAGCTTGTTCTTCAATGATATCGGCTGCTTGTTTTTTCGTACCAACAAAGAGTACTTTTCCACCTCTTTCGGAGATGGCTTTCAATTCGTTATAGGCTTCTTCTACTTGTTCGAGAGTTTTGTTTAAATCAACGATGTAAGTCCCGTTTCTACTTGTGTAGATATAGGGTTTCATCTTAGGGTTCCATTTGCGGGTCTGATGACCAAAATGCACACCAGATTCCAGCATCTTTTTCATGGATACAATGTTTGACATAAAAATCCTTTCCGTTAGTCCTCCATCAGTTCCAAGGAATGCAACACGTCGTGTGCACGGACATTCCAATTCCTGATGTGTGTATTTGCGATCTTAAACCGCAAGGCAAAGTATAACAAAAGCCCGCATTGGCTTCAACCTTTGTTCTTATTTTTGAACAAAAATTTCACCTGTCTCTTGACAAGAAGACTACGGGCTGAATGAAAATTTGAAGAAAAGCCAGTGGCCTTTTCAAAAGAAAGATCCCTTAATCCATCCAATCAGCATTGACGATTTGAGCGACTTCATCAATACGGGCTAAAGCATTGCGCGCGAGGATTTCCTTGCGCTCTTTTTTACGCACCTTATGCGGTAGTTCAAAGAGTCCAAAGTTCGCATTCATAGGTTGAAAGTGTTTGGGATCAGCATGGGAAATATAATACGCTTGCGAACCCATCGCCGTTTGCCGCCCCAACAAAACGGGATCTTTTTGAAACAATTGACGGGCCAAAGAAATCCCAGCTAAAAGTCCCGAAGCTGCACTTTCTACATACCCTTCTACTCCACTGATTTGGCCAGCAAAGAAAAGATCTTCGCGAAATTTACAACGGTATTGTTCATCCAAAATCATAGGGGCACAAAGAAACGAATTGCGATGCATGACTCCATAGCGAGCAAATTTGGCGTTTTCAAGTCCGGGAATCATAGAAAAAACCCGCTTTTGTTCTGGCCAGGTTAAGTGCGTTTGAAAGCCTACTATATTATAGAGCGTTGCGCCCACATTATCTTGACGCAACTGCACCACCGCGACGGGATGTTCCCCTTCCTTTTCAAGACCTACGGGTTTAAGGGGTCCAAAAAGAAGAGTTTGAAATCCGCGACGCGCCATCTCTTCCACCGGCATACAGCCCTCAAATACTTTAGGATCTTTTTCAAATTCGTGTAGTTCCATACATTGCGCTTGCACAAGAGCCTGATAAAAGGCTTCGTATTGCTCTTGATTCATCGCGCAATTGATATAGGAGGCTTCCCCTTTGTCATAGCGCGATTTGAAATATGCTTTTGAAAAATCGATGGAATCCTTTTCCACAATCGGAGCCGCTGCATCAAAGAAGTGCATGGACTCTTGCCCAGTGAGGTTGGCGATGTCTGTAGCTAAGGCTTCGCCACAAAGAGGACCCGCGGCGATGATGGTTGGCCCTTGAGGAATCTCGAAAACTTCCTCTTGTATCACTTCGATAAGAGGATGAGCCTTAATACGCTGGGTGATGGTTTTGGAAAAACCTTCGCGATCGACTGCTAAGGCACTGCCTGCAGGAACCCGATTTTCATCCGCCGCTTGCAAAATGAGTGAATGCAAACGGCGCATTTCCTCTTTCATCACGCCAACAGCATTGTTGAGCGAATCGGAGCGCAATGAATTGGAGCAGACGAGTTCGGCAAACTGATCGGTATGAAAAGCGGGAGCAAATTTTTTGGGACGCATTTCATAAAGGCGCACCGAAATACCTCGATTGGCTAATTGCCAAGCCGCTTCACATCCGGCTAACCCTGCTCCTACAATGGATACAAAAGGCAAAGACTTATTCATGATGATCCTCATTGGTATCAAGGCGGACTTCATTAAAAGCCTCTTGCAGATCTAGGCTGGCGTTTTGATCCTCGGAAAAATCAAGGGTGGCGGATTGATCGATGATGCTTTCCGTGGCTACCGTCGCGGATTTACTCTTTTCTTCCTTGGTCTCTTTGGGCGATTTTTTGATGTAGTGGCAATGAGGATAGTTGGAGCAACCGATAAAGGGTTTTCCATACCGGCTGACGCGCTCCACCAACTCATGGCCACACTCAGGACAAAGCTCACCAGTAAAAACAGGTTTTGGTTTTTCCTTCAACGGCTCATTGTGCTTACATTCGGGATAATTAGAGCAAGCCCAGAAGGGACCAAAACGACCTTTTTTGATGATCATGCGGCTACCGCATTCAGGGCATATCTTTTCTGTTTTTTCCAGTTCCTGCAAATCGTTTTCAGCATTTTCGGTGTATTTGCATTCTGGATAATTGATACAGGAAATAAAGCGACCAAAGCGACCATTGCGGTAAACGAGTTCGCCACCACACTTTGGACAATTGCGTCCTACGCGTTCGAGCTCCTTTTTGGGCATATGTTCGTAGGCGTTGGCCACAAGGGGTTCGAAATCATCGTAAAACTCGCGCAAGAATTTGACATAGTCCTCATTGCCTTCAGCGATGATATCGAGATTTTTTTCCATATCCGCTGTGTATTCTACATTAATGATCTTCTTAAAAAATTCCTGCAACTTCTCATTAGTCAGTTCGCCTTGCTCTGTGGGTTTAAAGACCTTCGTTTTTGAGGTTTCACTGACTTTATCGAGAGTAACATAGGAACGCTTTTGTAACGTGTCAATGATGGTCGCATACGTAGAAGGACGCCCAATGCTCTTTTCTTCGAGTTCCTTGATAAGTTTCGCTTCGGTATACCGTGCAGGAGGTTCGGTAAAGTGCTGACTGCCCGCAATAGTGACGTTTTTGAGCACTTCATCGACTTTCAATACTGGCAAATTCATGGTGGTAGCTTTTTCATATTTGGAATACACCCTCATGTACCCCTCAAACACGACCACTTGACCACTCGCACTAAATTGACAAGGGCCAGCTTTAAATTTAGCCGTGGTGGTATTGAATTTAGCATCCGCCATCACAGAAGCAAGCGTACGGGCATAGATGAGAGAGTAGAGACGATATTGCTCATTGGTCAAATAGTCTTTCACTTTCTCAGGGGTGTTGCGAATATCAGTAGGACGAATGGCTTCATGGGCTTCTTGCGCATTCGCTACTTTCTTTTGATGGACCTTACCTTTATATTCCGCTCCATATTCTTCTTGAATGAAGAGTTCGGTATCTTCCACGAATAAGTCCGAAAGTCGGGTGGAGTCTGTACGCATATAGGTAATTAATCCCGTTGGGGTCCCGCCTAAATCGATGCCTTCATAGAGCTTTTGGGCAATGGACATCGTCTTACGTGCTCCATAGCCAAGTTTAGTAGACGATTCTTGTTGAAGAGTTGAAGTGGTAAAGGGTGGTTTAGGCGCACGACTTTTCGTCTTAGCTGTAACGCTTTCTACGATGAAAGGTTGTCCTTGACATAAAGCTAAGAGTTGGTCGGTTTCTTCCTGATTAGAAAGCTTTGGCTTTTTACCATCCACTTTGATGAGATCCGCTTCAAAGGTGGAATTGCCCTTTTTGACTTGGGCTTCGACCGTCCAATATTCCTTCGTTTTAAATTTTCGAATTTCTTCTTCGCGCTCCACAATCAAGCGTAAAGCCACGGACTGAACGCGTCCGGCGGATTTGGATTGAATTTTGTTTTGAAGCAACTTAGAAAGACGAAATCCGATGATGCGATCCAACATTCGGCGGGTTTCTTGGCTTTTAACCAAATCCATATCGATTTGGTGCGGCTCTTGAATCGCTTGAGTGACCACTGGTTTAGTGATTTCATGAAAGGTGACGCGGTTATTGTCCGTTTCGGAAAGACCAAGCTCACGAGCTAAATGCCAAGCAATGGCTTCTCCTTCGCGATCGGGGTCACTTGCCAAAATCACCTTATCGGCATCCTTAGCGAGTTCTTTTAATTCTTTTACGACTTCCTTTTTCTCTTTAGAAATGCGATAGGTGGGTTTGAAGTCATTTTCAACATCGATGCCTAGTCCACCTTTTCCTGATGTGGCCAAGTCACAAATATGACCTTTTGAGGAAACGACCTTATAGTCTTTTCCCAAATATTTTTCAATTGTCTTCGCTTTAGAGGGCGATTCGACAATGACAAGATTTTTTTTCAATGGATATGCATCCTTTCTATACAAAAAGCCAAACATCGGATCCGATTGGCTTGCTCAATTCGTTAAAACACTGTTTATCCTACTGCTTAAGACGACTCAGGTTTGATTTTTGCTCCAAGAGACAGAAAAAATACAGGAAAAAAGCGATGACCAACACCGCTTATTCGACTTTGTCCCAAAACAAGGGGATAAGGCAAGAACGATGCGGTCTTTTCTTTTCTTATGAGCTCTTTGGCGTTTTTTATAAACACCAAAAGAAAATGAGCGATAAATCGACCTTATTTCTAACATGAGCGGCCCAAATGATCAAATAAAATAAAATGTTTGACTTGTATTTTCGTTTTTTGAAGGTGGTTGTTTGGGAAAAATCGATTCCTATTTTGATTCCCAACCTGAAAAATACGGGAAAAATTAGAAAGAGGGCCACACTAAAGACTAAAAAGCTTGCGATGAGTGTATAGACATAAAAAAACTCCTCGATCCAATCGGGGAGTCAAAGGATGAAAAATAAAATTAGAAAAGAGATGTCTCTTTGACAAGTAATCGCTGTACGGGAGAAAAAGAATAGCGATAAAACGATTGCAAGCCGTATTGATTTAAAGCTTCTAAATGCTTCTTTGTGGGATATCCCTTGTGCGTTTTCAAGCCATATTGGGGATAGAGAGCGTCAAGAGCTTCCATATAATGATCGCGGCTCACTTTGGCTAAAATGCTTGCTGCCGCAATGGAAATGGCTTTTTGATCTCCACGGACAATGGATAAAGAATTCGCAAAAGTCGGCAAGGGCATTGCATCGCTGAGAATAAAATCCGCTTGAGCTTTTTGCGCGATTTGCCGCATAGCTTCTTGAGTCGCCCGATAAATATTGAGGCGATCAATCGTCTTTTCATCCACAAACACAATCCAATAGGCTAAGGCATCGCGTTGAATGACTTCAAAGAGAGCTTCCCGTTTAGAAGCAGATAGCTTTTTGGAATCGTTGATCCAAGGATTGACATAATTCGCAGGGAAAATGACCCCAGCCACCACCAATGGGCCACAAAGCGGCCCGCGCCCCGTTTCGTCCATCCCTAAAATGAGGGGATAACGGGACCAGTATTCCAATTCAAGAGGATGATTCATGTTGATGATCCAAATCTACGGATTTTTCTTTCGTCTGCAATTCTTGATCTGCTTCTTTTGGATCGTCTTGAATGAGCCTATGCAGACTGGGTGGCAATTGCCATGTAATGCGGCCTAATTTTCCAGCTCGGATGTCTTGAATAAAGGAGCGCATCGTGCGATTTTCGTCGACATCTCCTCGTTGCAACCAGCCGCGCTTTTGAGCAATGGATTGCAGAGTTTCCCAAGGTGTCTCACCTAAAGTTTCAATACCATAGGTTTGAAGCAAAGCTTCGGGATGATATTTGGACAAGTAATCACAACAATAAAGAGCTAAGTCATCCATGTGAACAATGTCATCTTTGATAGAGCCAAGGGCTGCAAGAGTTAAGGCATCGGTTTGATCTTCCAATTTAGGCCACAATACCCCTGGCGTGTCGAGAACTTCGAGTTCCTTTCCCACTTTGATCCATTGCAACGATTTGGTTACCCCTGGTTTATCGCCCGTCATCGCCGCTTTGCGCTTAGCCAGCGAATTGATGAAAGTCGATTTTCCAACGTTAGGAATGCCCACAACCATCGCCCGTAAGGCCCGTGGACGAATGCCGCGCTTTTTTTGTTTTTCAATGAGGGGGGCATTGAGCTTTAAACTCTCAGAAACGATTTTATTTTTGAAGTTTTCTTTGATGAGATCAATGGCTAGGGCACTTGATTCATCACTCGTTAAGTCATCTATCCACCTCTCGGTGAGTTTGGGATCGGCTTTGTCCTTTTTGGACAAGATGACAAGCCGTGGCTTATTTTGTGCCAGTTCATCGATGAGAGGATTTTTCGAAGCACTAGGCATTCTTGCATCCCGAATTTCGATGATAAAATCTACTTTTTTTAGGTTTTCTTCCATTTGTCGCTTGGCTTTAGCCATGTGACCTGGATACCACTGAATGATCGAAGAAGGCATTATTTTATCCCCGCCTTATTAAATGGATACAACACCAACAGCCCCTTACCAAAGAGCGTATCACTGCTAATCGGACCGATGTAACGCGAATCTTTGGAGTAAGGCCGATTGTCACCCATCACCCAATATTCGTCTTCACCAAGAGTAACTGGTCCAAAATCAGAAGTAAAGGTTCCATAGTTTACGCCATGCTCCGCTTGGTATTTGGCTAGTGTTTCTTCAATATAGTCTTCGTTTAAATAGCTGCTTTCATCTAAAGGCTCTCCGTCGATATAGACCACGCCATTTTTGGCTTCGATGGTTTCCCCAGGCAAGCCGATAACCCGCTTTACCCAGCGCTCGGTTTCACCATTGGCTCCTTCTTGGTTGCTGATGACGATATCTCCTCGCTCTGGCTGGGATAAAGCCACCGAGATGATGCTGGTAAAGCCATATTCCCCATCCGCTAGAGAGGGATCCATGGAATGGCCAGAGACGTTGACGGGATGAGCAATAAAGTTGAGAAAAAACAAGACACAAATCGAACAGCCTGCTAGGATTTTGACAAAATCCAACACATCCCCTAAAAAGGTGCTCTCCTTGGTCTTTTTCTTGGCCTCTGGTTTGGGCATTTTTTCTTGTGGAAGCTCTTCGGGTGGAGTGGGAAGAGAAGTAGGAGCCGAAGGCGAAGAATCAAGATGGGATTCTACTCTGGTGTTCTTTTGAAAGGCTTCTTCTTCAGGCTTTTCTACAGAAACCCCATTGAGCTTTACGACCTTAACGGTCATTTTTTGATCATCTATTTTTTCATCCTTTGGATTGTTTTGCTTGATATCATTTTGATCACGCATAGTTCCTCCAAATTGTTTTTTGAAA